>NZ_SCMZ01000036.1:0-41693 GCF_005503285.1 Sphingomonas sp. 2SG | reverse complement strand
TCCCCGGCGACCGACGTGGCCGGCAACCCGCTCTCGACCACCCAGTCGCGGCGCGTGGTCTGGAAGATCCCGAAGGAATGATGCGGTCTCCGCCCGCCGCGACGGCGGGCGGAATCCGAATCCGCCGCCCGTGGTGATCCAGACGGTTTCGACGCCGCCGCCCGCCGTCAATCTGACGCCGATCGCTGCGCCGCCGGCACCGCCGGCTCCGCCTGCGCCGCCGGCCGTCTCGACGGTCAGCAAGGCAGCGGGTGCCAAGGGCAACCCCGCGGACTGGATCACGAACGACGACTACCCGCCGAGCTCGCTGCGCAACAACGAGGAAGGCACCAGCGTGATCGCCTGGACGATCAATACGCAGGGGCGCGTCGAAAACTGCCACACCACCCAGTCGAGCGGTTCGACCGCGCTGGACCGGGCGGCATGCGCCGCGATCACCCGGCGGGGACGCTACTCCCCGGCGACCGACGTGGCCGGCAACCCGCTCTCGACCACCCAGTCGCGGCGCGTGGTCTGGAAGATCCCGAAGGAATGATGCGGTCTCCGCCCGCCGCGACGGCGGGCGGATCCTCCCCGAACTTCTACACCGTTTGATAAGGACGAAATCCCAATGCTCACCACCATTCTCGCGGCCGGCGGCACCGCGGCAGCCGAAAACCAGTTCGGCCTCCAGGCCGCTCTGAAGGAAGGCGGCCTCATCTCGCAGTCGGTGTTCACGATCCTCGTGATCATGTCGATCGTGTCGTTCTACATCCTGTTCTCGAAGCTGTTCGAGCAGCAGAAGATCATCAACCAGGCGAAGCGCGTCCGCCAGGGCTTCTGGAGCTCGCCGAACCTGCGCGAAGGTGCCGCCAAGCTCGAGAAGAACTCGGCGTACAAGCAGCTCGTCGACGACGGCCTGCAGGCGCAGGACCAGCACGCCAAGCTGACCGATCCGGTCGAGGCGCACGACTGGCTGCACGGTTCGCTCGCCCGTTCGGAAGCGGCGATCAACTCGAAGCTGGGCGGCGGTCTCGCCTTCCTCGCGACGGTCGGCGCGACCGCACCGTTCATCGGTCTGTTCGGTACCGTGGTCGGCATCTACCGCGCGCTGATCAAGATCGGCGCGTCGGGCGATCCCTCGATCGACAAGGTCGCCGGTCCGGTCGGTGAGGCGCTCATCATGACCGCGCTCGGCCTCGTCGTCGCGGTTCCCGCCGTGCTCGCCTACAACTGGCTGCAGCGTCGCAACAAGTCGATCGCGGAAGACCTGTCGGCCTTCTCGAACGACGTGCTGGGCTTCCTCGCCTCGAACGGTGCGGTCAAGCCGACGATCGCCGGTGCGCCGGTTTCGAAGGCGCCGGTGAAGCCGGCCGCGGCGACCACGACCGCCGGCCAGACCGGTGGCGTGCAGACCCGCCCGTAACGATAAGGCTGCGGGGCCGTCTCCGGGCGGCCCCGCGACCGGCCGGCGACGTTCGGTCGCCGGCTAGATTGAATGGATAGGATAGCTCGCACATGGCGATGAGCGCTGGCGGAGGAGGAGGTTCCTCCGAAAAACCCTTGTCGGACATCAACACCACGCCCCTCGTGGACGTGATGCTGGTGCTTCTGATCATCTTCCTGATCGCCGTTCCGGTGGCGATCCAGACGGTCAAGGGCATCGTCCTGCCCAAGGTCCGTTTCGATCCGACGACGACCAAGCCCGAGAACGTCCTGCTGTCGGTGACGACCAAGCCGGACGGCAGCTGCCTGGTCTATTGGGGCACGTCGCCGATCACCAGCAAGGACCTGCTGACCCGCGCGGTCGACAAGCTGAAGCTGGAGATCGACCGTCAGGGTGGCGCAGGCAACCCCGATCTCGAACTGCCGGAAGTCCATATCCGCGGTGACGTCAACACCCCGTACAAGTGCATCGGCGGCACGGTCTACACGATGCAGCAGGCCGGCTTCGCCAAGGTCGGCTTCATCTCGCAGCCGCCGCCCGCGGGTGGCTAATCCGCCCCGCCCGACCCAGGAGTATCTGACATGGCAATGAGTGGTGGCTCGGAAGATGGCGAGCCGATGATGGAAATGAACACGACGCCGTTGATCGACGTCATGCTCGTGCTCCTCATCATGTTCATCATCACGCTTCCCATCCCGACGCATGCGGTCAAGGTCGATCTGCCGGTCAATGACCCGCGGAACGTCAAGCCGCCGGTCGACCCGCAGAAGAACAAGATCATCATCGATGCCGCGGGCACGGTGTCTTGGAACGGCGTTCCCGTCGACGAGGTGACGCTGCGCACCTATCTGGACGCCGCTGCGGCGATCAACCCGGAACCGGAGCTGCACTTCCAGCCCGATCCGGCGGCGAAGTACGACAAGGTCGACCAGACGCTGGCGGTGATCAAGCGCTCGGCGGTGACCAAGCTCGGTTTCATCGGCAACGAACAGTATCGCAACGACTTCTGATCGCGATCGGATGACGGATGACAAGGGCGGTTCCGCAAGGAGCCGCCCTTTTTGCGTTCGGGGGGTGGGGGGCGGTTGGGGAGCCGCGGGCGTCACGGATGTGCGCGACGCTGTGGCGAAGGGCGACAGGCTGCGCGTCGGAACGAACAACGAGAGGCGTGCGTGCGCAGGGCAGCAGCCGGTGACGGAACGGGATTTGCAGAAGAAGAAAGAATGAGTCGCGCGGAGGCGCGGAGGACGCAGAGGTGTTGCGTTCGCTTTAGCCGCGGCCCGTTACCTTGCGACGATGAAGTGATAGGTGAGGCTTGGCCGGGCGAGACACTCCGCGCCTCCGCGCCTCTGCGTGAACCCAGCCTTCTTCGCCTCGTGTACGACGATACGTCCGACGACGTTGTGCCCGATTAGCGGGCTATCTTCCGGATAGTCTCGGTTCGACCATCACCAAAGCCGGCGGCATCGTGATCGTGAGCGAGGCTGTCCGCCCGCGGCTCATGTTTGGCCGATCGACATTCCGCCATGGCGTTCGCGCGCGAGGGCAGGGCTATCGCATATGACTATGGTGACGAGGCTCGATCGCTTTCCTTACCGGTTTCGTCATTCCGGACTCGTTCCGGGGTCCGCCGGGCTGCAAGGGAACGGTGTCGGATCGAGCCTTTCTCCTCGCCGCGGGGTGGACCCCGGAACGAGTCCGGGGTGACGGGGTGGTTTGGGACGACTTTTCAACCTCATTCCGTCAGCCCCGCCTTGCGCCGGGGTCCCGATTCTTCAGGCGGTCCGAAGAAGCGGGATGCCGGATCAAGTCCGGCATGACGGGGATATGAGTACCGTCGCAACACCCTGATCAGGCGTGCGTATAGCCCTGCCTAGTCCCGACCGACATTCATCGTCGTAGCGTACGTCCTTGACCTGACAGGGAGGATTTTGCCTGAATGTCGATTGACCCTAGGTCGACACGCTCGGCCTCGATCCGGTTAGGCCGCTTCCAGCCTAGCGATTTTCAAGCAGGCGGACGGTGCCGGTTTGGGCGTTGAAAGGACAACGGCGCAGACCTGACCATCGATGGTCGCCGTGAGAAGCAGGCCAGACGTGCCGGGCGGCGACCGAGACACAGCGTCCGGCACCTGTCCGGCCATTCCATCCCCTTGCCTCAACCGGATTGCCAAGATCGTTGCTGCGGCGCAACATCGGGACATATCCGGGAGACCTCTGCCGTGCCTTATCTCCGCAGCCCGTTCCGGTTCCTGCTCCACTATATCCGCGTCCGCCCCTGGACCTTCCTGCTGCTCGGCCTGCTCGTTGCGGGTTCGTCGGTCAGCTCGATCGGGGTGCAATATGCGTTGAAGCTGCTGATCGACGCGATGACCGGCTCGGATCGCATCCGTGCCGCGGTCTATACCTTTCTCGGCGCCTTCCTCGCGCTGGTGGTGCTGGAGAGCGCGTTGCAGCGCGCCGCGGCGCTGACGCTCGGTCATGCCACGGTGGTGTCGGGGGTCGATATCCGGCTCGACATGGTCGATTATCTCACCGGGCATCAGATGCCCTTCTTCCAGAAT
This sequence comes from Sphingomonas sp. 2SG, assembly GCF_005503285.1. NCBI lineage: Bacteria > Pseudomonadati > Pseudomonadota > Alphaproteobacteria > Sphingomonadales > Sphingomonadaceae > Sphingomonas > Sphingomonas sp. 2SG. The sequence goes on along the minus strand of NZ_SCMZ01000036.1, from coordinate 37,704 downwards.
CAGCGCGCCGGCTCGCTCGGCCATCGCGTGTCGGGGCTGGCGGGGATCTTCGGCGCGATCGTCCACCGCCTGCTCCAGGAGGTGACGCCGCCGCTGATCGCCTTCGTCGGGGCGATGATCATCTTCGTCAGCATCGATCCGGGCATGGCGCTGGTGCTCGGCGTGGTGTTCGTGATCGTCACCGTGGTCCTGGTGGTGCTCGGGCTGCAGGGGCACGTCCACCACAAGGCGTTCGCCGAACATGCCGGCACCGTCGGCGGCGAGCTGGTCGACCTGATCGGCAACATCTGGGTGGTGAAGGCCTTCGCCGCGCACCGGCGCGAATTGTCGCGATTGCAGGGCTTCCTCGACGATGAGGCGAGCGCGCAACGCCGCGGCTGGTTCTTCGTCGAACAGATGCGCGGGCTGCACGACCTCGCGCTCGCGATCCTCGTCGGGGGCACGCTGATCTGGGCGATCGGGCGCTGGTCGGCGCATGCGATCTCGACCGGCGACGTCGTCGTGATCAGCACGATGACCTTCCGCATCCTGCACGGTTCGCGCGATCTCGCGATGGCGCTGATCGATACCAGCCAGCAGTTCAGCTATCTGCGCGAGACGCTCGACATCATCGGCGTGCCGCAGACGCTGAGCGACGCCGATCACGCCAGTCGGCTGCGCGTCGGCGAGGGGCGGGTGGAGCTGTCGCACGTCACCTTCGGCTACGATCCTTCGCATCCGGTGCTGCACGATCTGTCGCTGGTCATCCCGGCGGGGCAGAAGGTCGGCATCGTCGGACCGTCCGGTGCGGGCAAATCCTCGCTGCTCCAGCTCATCCAGCGCTTCCACGATCCGCAGGGCGGCCATGTCGCGATCGACGGCCAGGATATCCGCGAGGTGACGCAGGAAAGCCTGCGCGACGCGCTCGCGGTGGTGCCGCAGGAGGTGATGCTGTTCCACCGCTCGGTGATGGAGAATATCCGCTTCGCCAAGCCGGATGCGAGCGACGAGGAGGTCTATCGCGCGGCGCAGACCGCCGGTTGCGACGATTTCATCCGCCGCCTGCCGCACGGCTATGACAGTATCGTAGGCGAGCGCGGCACCAATTTGTCGGGCGGCCAGCGCCAGCGGATCGGCATCGCCCGCGCCTTCCTCAAGAATGCGCGCGTCGTGCTGCTCGACGAGGCGACCTCGGCGCTCGATTCCGAGTCGGAACTCGAGGTACAGAACGGGCTCGAGGCGCTCATCGAGAATCGCACGGTGATCGCGGTCGCGCACCGGCTGTCGACGATCGCGGGCTTCGATCGCGTCGTCGTGCTGGTCGACGGCCGCGTCGTCGAGGACGGGCCGCCGCAGCATCTGCTCCGCCAGAAGGGCGGCGCGTTCCGGCAATTGTGGGTGATGCAGGTCGAGGGACTCGATCGCAGCACCGGCATCTCCGCCGCCGGCGAGCGGCTGCGCCACCTTTCCGACAAGAGCCGCGAGCATCTCGGGCGGATGGTGCGCAACGCCTGGCAGGGGGTGACCGAAAGGACCTGATCGGCCGCTTGCATCCATGTCTCTGAAGTGACACAACAGTGTCACAAAAGTGAAACCTGCCGTTCAGGCGGGAGAAGGAGACGATGCAATGCGTATGATTGTCGCGACGCTGCTGGCGGGTGCATGCCTGACGACGCCAGCACTGGCCACGGACCGGACGGGCTATCAGGCGATCACCGCGGGCGATTTCACCGCGGCGGCGAAACGGATCGAGGCGGAGCGGCGGATTTTTCCGGATCGCCCCGAGTTGATGCTCAATCTGGCGGTCGCCTATGCGCGGATCGGCCGCGCCGCGGATGCGCGCACGCTGTATGACGACGTGCTGCAGCGCCCGGCGGTGGCGATGGACATGCCCGATGGCGCGGTGGTGTCGTCGCACGATATCGCGACGCGCGGTTTGTCACGGCTGCAGACGCGGATAGCGACGCGCTGAGCGCAGGGGGTGCGTTCGGTTTATTCCGAATGCACCGTCATCGCTGAACGAGTTGGGACTTTTGCGAAGATCTACTCGGCCACTCGGTTAGGTGCAGTGTTCCTGCGAAAGCAGGAACCCAGGGCCAAGCAGAATAACAGCTAATGGCGTTCCGGACTCCTGGGCTCCTGCGTTCGCAGGAGCACGGGTGGGCTGTCGCAGAGGTTTGATCCGAGCCCGGGGTGTCGGAGTGGATGAGACGTCGTCCCGCCCCCTCAGAGCCGCGGCAGGGTGACCCCGCGCTGCCCCATATATTTGCCCGCGCGGTCGGCGTAGCTCACCTCGCACGGCTCGTTGCCGCGCAGGAACAGGAACTGGCACGCGCCCTCATTGGCATAGATCTTCGCGGGCAGCGGCGTGGTGTTGGAGAATTCCAGCGTGACATGCCCCTCCCAGCCGGGCTCGAGCGGCGTTACGTTGACGATGATCCCGCAGCGCGCATAGGTCGACTTGCCGAGGCAGATCACGAGCACGTCGCGCGGCACGCGGAAATATTCCACCGTCCGCGCCAGCGCGAAGCTGTTCGGCGGGATGATGCACACGTCGGTCTTGCGGTCGACGAAGCTGTTCGAGGCGAAGTCCTTCGGATCGACGATGACGCTGTCGATATTGGTGAACACCTTGAATTCGTCGGCAACGCGGGCGTCATAGCCGTAGCTCGACAGGCCATAACTGATGCAGCCGTCGCGCCGCTGCGATTCGACGAACGGTTCGATCATCGCATCGGCAAGCGCGCGTTCGCGAATCCAGCGGTCTGACATGACGGTCATGATGGTCCCCTTCGTCGCGCCCTTTTGCCGGTTCGGGGCGAGGTGGCAAGCGTCGGCGCAGTCGCCTAGACTGTCGCGATGCGCCCGCTGATCGATCTCGCCCACCGCCTGCGCCGCCGGACGATGGCGCTGGTCGGCTGGCGGACGCGGGGCGTCAAGGTAATGGCATTCGACCCCGACGGCCGGTTGTTGCTGGTCCGGCATCGCTACGGCCGGTCGGATCTGTGGATGCTGCCCGGCGGCGGCATCGCGCGGCGCGAGACGCCCGCCGCGGCGGCGGTGCGCGAGCTGGCGGAGGAAACCGCGTGTCGGCTCGCCGCCGTGACGGAAGCGGGGCGCTACGAGGCGCGCGCGGAAGGCAGGCGCGACACCGTCTTCCTGTTCCGCGGCACGACCGGCGATGCGCCGGTGGCGGATGCGGTCGAACTGGCCGAGGCGCGCTTCTTCGCGCTTGACGCGCTGCCCGCGGGCGTGTCGCCGGCGACGGCGCGGCGGATCGCCGAACATCGTGGCGTCGCGGCACCGGATGGCCGCTGGTAGGCTTGCCGCGTCAGGGGAACGCGCCCACGGTCGCCGTCCGCAACACAGGGATATCCGTTATGGCACTCAAGGTGGTCGCATTCGTCTCGGTGAAGCCCGGACAGGAAGAGGCATTCGTCGCCGCGGCGAAGACCTGCGTCGCCGCGTCGCGCGCCGAGCCGGGAACGCTCCAGTACGAGCTGTGGCGCGAGACCGAGGGCGCGCGGCGCTTCGTCTTCAACGAGCTGTACGCCGATCAGGCGGCGGTGGCGGCGCATATGCAATCGGCGCATTTCAAGGCGTTCGGGCTGGCGGCGCGCGATCTGGCCGCGGCGCGGCCGGAGATCATCGTCACCGAGGCGGTGGATGTGGCAGGGTAGGGCCGGCCCGACCCCGCTGGCCGCATCGCCCGCAATCCGCTATCACGCGCCATGCTCCGCATCACCGAATTGAAGCTGCCCCTCAACCATCCCGAGGAGGCGCTGGCGGCCGCGATCCGCAACCGGCTGCGCATCACGCCGCGCGATCTCGTCCGCTACACCGTGGCGCGGCGCGCGCACGACGCGCGCGACAAGATGGACATCCATTTCGTCTACTCGGTCGACGTCACCGTCAAGAACGAGGCGCCGCTGCTCGCCCGGTTCAAGCGCGACCGCCACGTCAACCCGACGCCGGACACTGGCTATCGCTTCGTGACGAAGGCGCCCGCCGGCTATGGCGGGCCGCGGCCGGTGGTGGTCGGCGCGGGGCCGTGCGGGCTGTTCGCCGGGCTGATCCTCGCGCAGATGGGGTTCCGGCCGATCATCCTCGATCGCGGCAAGGTGGTGCGCGAGCGGACCAAGGACACCTGGGGCCTGTGGCGGCGCAGCGAGCTCAACCCCGAGTCGAACGTCCAGTTCGGCGAGGGCGGCGCCGGCACTTTCTCCGACGGCAAATTGTGGAGCCAGATCAAGGATCCGCGCCATCTCGGCCGCAAGGTGCTGACCGAGTTCGTCAAAGCCGGCGCACCGCCCGAGATCCTCACCGAAGCGCATCCGCATATCGGCACCTTCCGCCTCGTCACGATGGTCGAAAGCATGCGCGCGACCGTCGAGGCGCTGGGCGGCGAATATCGCTTCCAGCATCGCGTCGACGATCTGGAGATCGCTACCGATGCTGCGGGCAAACGCCGCGTCTGCGGCCTGCGCTTGCAGACCGGCGAGCGGCTGGACACCGAAGGGCCGGTGGTGCTCGCGCTCGGCCATAGCGCGCGCGACACCTTCCACATGCTGCACGAGCGCGGCGTGTTCCTCGAAGCCAAGCCGTTCTCGATCGGGGTGCGGATCGAGCATCCGCAAAGCTGGATCGACGAGGCGCGGTTCGGCCCGTGCGCCGGCCATCCCGATCTCGGCGCGGCGGCCTACAGCCTGTCGCACCATTGCAGGAACGGGCGGACGGTCTACAGTTTCTGTATGTGTCCGGGCGGGACGGTGGTCGCCGCCACCTCCGAGCCGGGGCGCGTCGCGACCAACGGCATGAGCCAATATTCGCGCAACGAGCGCAACGCCAATTCGGGGATCGTCGTCGGCATCGATCCCGCGCGCGACTATCCCGGCGATCCGCTCGCGGGCATCGCCTTGCAGCGGCATTGGGAGACGCGCGCGTTCGAGGTCGGTGGCGGTGCGTACAAGGCGCCGGCGCAGCGGCTCGGCGACTTCCTTGCCGGGCGGCCGTCGACGCGGCTGGGCAATGTCATCCCGTCGTACCGGCCGGGGGTGCACCTTACCGATCTCGCCGACTGCCTGCCCGATTTCGCGGTGACCGCGATGCGCGAGGCGCTGGTGGCGTTCGGCCAGCAGATTCCGGGCTACGACCATCCCGATGCGGTGATGACCGGGGTCGAGACGCGCACCTCGTCGCCGGTGCGGATCACGCGCGGCGACGATTTCCAGAGCGTCACCACCGCCGGCCTGTATCCGGCCGGCGAGGGGGCGGGCTATGCCGGCGGCATCCTGTCGGCAGCGGTCGACGGCATCAAGATCGCCGAGGCGGTGGCGCGCGATTTGATGGGCATGCGGCCGGCGCTGGCCGACGCGGCTTAGGGTTTCGCACGAGGCGCGCACGTAGGTGTGCGGCGGCGCGCTTACATCGGGTCCGCGGCTGCCCCACCTTGCCCGTCACCCCGGACTTGTTCCGGGGTCCACCGATCCGCAAAGGCATGGCAAGAGGCTCTGGCCGTTCTCACCGCCGCAAGGTGGACCCCGGAACAAGTCCGGGGTGACGAATCCCTGGGGGTGACGATTTCGCGCGAAGTCGTTCAGAAGCGGGCAAAAGGTTTCAGTCCGCAACTGCCTTGTTTGTGCCATCGGCGAGTTCTATACTAAGCGATATGGAAAGCATGACCCTCTCGCACGCCGATCCGGCACCGCTGCCCCTCAAGGGGCGGCCGCGCGAGTTCTGCACCGATGCCGCGCTCGCCGCGGCGCTGCGCGTGTTCTGGAGCAAGGGCTATGAAGGTGCCTCGCTCGCCGATCTGACCGACGCGATGGGGATCACCCGGCCGAGCCTCTATGCCGCGTTCGGCAACAAGGAAGCGCTGTTCCACAAGGCGCTCGACCTCTACGAGGCGGAGAAGCTCGCTTATACCCGCCAGGCGCTCGAACAGCCGACCGCGCGCGGCGTCGCCGAATGCTTCATGCGCGGCGCCCTCGCGATGCAGACCAGCCAGTGCGGCGATCCCAAGGGCTGTCTCGGCGTGATCAGCGCGATGCCGTGCGGGGCGGAGGCCGATTCGATCAAGGCGGACGTGATCGCGCGGCGCGCCTCGTCGCAGGCGGCGCTCGTCGAACGGTTCGAGCGGGCCAAGGCGGAGGGCGATCTGCCCGCGCACGTCGATGTCACCGGGCTGACCTGCTATCTCTACGCGCTGCTGCAGGGGCTGGCGGTGCAGGCCGGATCGGGCGCGAGCCGCGCCGATCTGGAACGGCTGGTCGAGACCAGTCTGGCGATCTGGCCGACCCGCTAGGCCGCGTGCCGCGGCGGCTGACGTGGCTGCTGCTGGTGGCCGGGCTGGTCGCGCTGGTCGTCGCGGCCGGTGCGCACTGGGCGGAGGGCGCGGCGCGCACCGCCGCCGACCGCGAGGCGACGACGCTGGCACGGACCCACGCCGGGCTGCTCGCCAGCGAATTGCAGAAATTCCGGCTGCTGCCGCTGGTCCTCGCCGAATATCCCGACGTGCCGCGAGCGCTCGCCGGCGGTGACGCGGCGGCGGTGCACGGCCTCGACGAGACGCTGGAGCTGCTCGCCGCGCGCACCGATGCCGCGGCGCTCTACGCCATCGATGCGCGCGGTCGCGCGGTTGCGGCGAGCAACTGGCGCTTGCCGACCAGCTTCGTCGGACAGGATTATACCTTCCGCCGCTATGTCGCCGAGGCGATGGCGCGCGGTGCCTCCGAATTGTTCGCGCTCGGCACGGTGAGCGGGCGGCCGGGCCTGTATCTGGCGCGGCGGATCGATCGCGAGGGCCGCGCGCTCGGTGTGATCGTCGTCAAGGTCGAGTTCGACCGGTTGGAACGCGAATGGGCGCAATCGGCCGGGGCGACGATCCTCACCGACGCGCGTGGACTGATCCTCGTCACCAGCGTGCCCGGCTGGCGATTCCACCCGACCCGGCCGGTCGATGCCGCGACGCGGGAAGCGCTGCGGCGGTCGCGCCAGTTCGGCGAGTCGCCGCCGGCGACGCTCGCCTTCGTCGCCAACGGTCGCGATATCCGCGTGCGGCAGGATGGGCGGATGGTGCGCTATCGCATCGCCGCGGTGGCGGCGCCGCTCGCCGGCAGCCGGGTGTTGCATTTGACGCCGCTGCGGCCGTTGCTCGCCGCGGCACGCGCGCAGGCGGCGCTGTGGGGACTGGCGCTCCTCCTGCTGGTCGGCATCGCCGGCGGCATCGGCCTGCGCGCCGCCAACCGGCGCCGGTCGCAGGCGCGGGCGCGCGAATCGCTCGAACGCGAAGTGGTGCGGCGCACCGCCGAACTGCGTGAGGCCAATGCGCGGTTGATCGTCGAATCGCAGGAACGCGGCGAGGCGGACCGCCGCTTCCGCGCCGCGCGCGAGGAACTGGCGCAGGCCAACCGGCTCGGCTCGCTCGGCCAGATCACCGCCGGCGTCGCGCATGAGATCAACCAGCCGCTGGCCGCGATCCGCACCTTTGCGGAAAATGGCGCGATCCTGCTCGATCGGGGCGGCGCCGATCGCGCGCGCGAGAACCTCGGCCGGATCGTCGACCTGACCGACCGGATCGCGACGATCACCGGCGAATTGCGCGCCTTCGCCCGCCGCCGCACGCCGTCGCGCGGCGCACCGACGCTGGGCGCGGCGATCGAGGGGACGATGCTGCTGATCGGCGAGCGCGCGCGTGGCGTCGTGGTCGATGCGGTCGCCGACGATCTGCGCGCACGCCGCGTCATCGCCGACCGCATCCGGCTGGAGCAGATTCTGGTCAATGTGATCGGCAATGCGCTCGACGCCGTGGCGGGGCGCGACCCGCGCCGCGTGACGATCGACGCCGTGCTGGAGGAGGATCAGGTGATCGTCCGCATCGCCGACACCGGACCCGGCATCGACCCGAGCCTCGACGAGACGCTGTTCACCCCCTTCGCCTCCGCCAAGCCCGAGGGGCTGGGGCTCGGCCTCGCCATCGCCCGCGATATCGCGCGCGAATTCGGGGGCGAGCTGGCGCTGGCGCCGGACGGCCCCGGCGCGACCTTCCTGCTGACGCTGCGGCTGGCATGAGCGAGCAGAGCGTCCTGTTCGTCGAGGATGACGAGGCGCTGCGCTTCGCGACGGTGCAGGCGCTGGAGCTGGCCGGCCTGTCGGTGCGCGCCTTCGCCGGGGCGGAGGCGGCGCTCGCCGCGCTGCCGGCCGATTTCGACGGGGTCATCGTCTCCGATATCCGCATGCCGCGGATCGACGGGCTGCAATTGCTCGCCCGCGTCCGCGCGCTCGACAAGGACCTGCCGGTGATCCTCGTCACCGGCCACGGCGACGTGCCGATGGCGGTGGCGGCGCTGCGTGACGGCGCGTTCGACTTCCTGACCAAGCCGTTCGCTACCGATCATCTCGTCGCCGCGATCGCGCGGGCGCTGGAGCGGCGCGCGCTGGTGATCGAGAACCGCCGGCTGCGCGCCGCGCTCGCGGCGGGCGAGACGGACAGTCCATTGATCGGCGAGAGTGCGGCGATGGTGCGGTTGCGCGGCGCGATCGAGCGGCTGGCGACGGCGGATCTCGACGTGCTGGTCGAGGGCGAGACGGGGACGGGCAAGGAGCTGGCGGCGCTGCTGCTGCACCGGCTCGGGCCGCGCCGGGCGCGGCCGTTCGTCGCGGTCGACTGCACCACGCTGACCGAAGACGGCGGCGCGGCCGATCTGTTCGGTCATGCCGCCGACAGCGTCGCGCATACGCGGCTGTCGCGCGTCGGCGCCGTCGTCGCATCGAGCGGCGGCACATTGTTGCTCGATGCGGTCGACGATCTGTCGCCGGCGATCCAGGCGGCGCTGCTGCGCGTCATCGAGGAGCGCGAGGTGCAGCCGATCGGCGCCGAGCGCGCCGAGGCGGTCAATCTGCGCGTCGTCGCGACGAGCCGCGGCGATCTCGCGGCGGCGGCGGCGGCGGGGCGGTTCCGCGGCGACCTGTACCATCGGCTGGCGATCACGCGGCTGCACCTGCCGCCATTGCGCGAGCGCGAGCACGACCGGATGCTGCTGTTCGCCGCCTTCGTCGATCAGGCGCGCGAGGCGCTGGCGCGGCCGGATCATGCGATCGGGGAGGCCGAGCGGCATCACGTGCTGGCGCATGGCTGGCCGGGCAATGTGCGCGAACTGCGCAATTACGCCTTCGCCTGCGTCCTGGCCGCGGACGACGCCCCCGGGGAAGACCGGCAGGACCTGCCGAGCCGGGTCGCCGAATTCGAAACGCGGGTGATCGTCGACGCGTTGCGCGCCAGCGCCGGTAACGTCGTCAAGGCGGTCGAGCTGCTCGGCATCCCGCGCAAGACGTTGTATTACAAGCTCGGCCGCTACGGCATCGACCCCGATGCGTTCCGCCGGCAGGGCACTTAGGCACGAGCGACATTCAGGGTGTTGGAAAAATTCCTCCCCCTGGCGGGCAGGGCTATCGGATATGGTTGCGGTGATGAGGCTCGATCGGTTTCCTCATCAAATTCGTCACCCCGGACACGTTCCGGGGTCCACCGGGCCGCGAGAGAACGGTGCCAAATCAAGCCTTTCTCCTCGCCGCAGGGTGGACCCCGGAACAAGTCCGGGGTGACGGGGTAAGCTTGGAAGACGACCGGCTCGCACGAGCGTCCGTATGCGATATCGCTCCGGCGGGGGGAGGACTTGCCTCGGCCTAGGCCGCCATCGCCGAGGCCGCGCGGCGCAGCGAGTCGATGTCGCGGTCGATCGTCGCGGTCAGCGCCGCGACCAGCGTCGAATCGTCCTCGCCGGAGTGCATCATGCCGTGGTGCAGCATGCCAAGCGACATGATGAGAATGACGTCGGTCACCGCTGACCGTCGCTCGGCAAGCGCCGCGCCCGGTGCCAGCATCTCGAGCGCATTGAGCATCAGTTCACGCACGTCGCGATGCGTGGCGTTGAACACCGCCGCGATGCGGGTGTTGCGCGCCGCCTCGGCGAGGATTTCGGCGAACAGCCGCGGATCGCCGTCGTCCTCGCCCGGCGTCACCAGTTGATGGATCCAGTCGCGCACGGCGTGCGCATCCCCGTCCTGAATGGCACGGCGGAGCGAATCGGCCGCGAGGAACGACCGGCAGTCCGAATTGACGATCGCGGCGACGATATCCTCCTTGGCGGAGAAATCGCGGTACAACTGGCCCACCGCGACGCCCGATTCGCGCGCGATCTGGGCGATGCCAGTGCCATGGAAGCCGTTTTCGATGAACAGCTTGCGAGCCGCCTCAATGACCCGATATCGACGCATTTCCGCATTGTTTCGTTGTGCACCGCAACAAATATTCGAGTCGATCATTCCATCCTCGTCGGCATGCCTTGACGCCTGTTCATCACTGGTTGTAGCAGGGCGTGAGTGATCGATCACTCACATTCTTACTAGCGGACAATTTGCATGGCGAATATGCGACACGGGGTGGCGGTGCTTGCGTTGGCACTGGCATTGGCGGCGTGCGGCGGCGGCAACGAGCAGCAGCAGCAGGCGCCGCAAGGCCCGCCGCAGGTCGGTTACCTCGTGGTACGTGAACAGCCGGTGACGCTGACCACGGAACTGCCGGGGCGGACCACGGCCTATGAGACGTCGGACGTGCGTCCGCAGGTCAACGGCCTGATCCTCAAGCGCCTGTTCACCGAAGGCGACATGGTGCGCGCCGGGCAGCCGCTCTACAGCATCGACCCGGCGCCCTATGAGGCGCAGGTCGCCAGCGCGCGCGCCGCGCTGGCCCGTGCCCGGGCGAACATCGCGTCGACCGCGGCGCTGGCCCGCCGCTATGGCGAACTGGTCAAGATCAACGCGATCGCCCGCCAGGAATATGAGAATTCGCAGACCAGCGCGCAGCAGGCGCAGGCTGACGTCGCCGCGCAGCAGGCCGCGCTGCGTACCGCGCAGATCGATCTGGGCCGAACGACCATCCGCGCGCCGATCTCCGGGCGGATTGGCCGCTCGCTGTCCACCACCGGTGCGCTCGTCTCCGCGTCGCAGACGCAGGCGCTGGCGACGATCCAGCGGCTCGACCCGATCTATGTCGACATCCAGCAGTCGAGTGCCGGCCTGCTCAAGCTGCGCCAGCAGGTGATGAACGGGCAGGTGACGCGTGACGGCAACGCCCGCGTCAAGCTGACGCTCGAGGACGGCACCGAATATGGCGCGCAGGGGACGCTGCGCTTCGCCGACGTCACCGTCGATCCGACGACGGGGTCGCAGACGATCCGCGCGCTCTTTCCCAATCCGCAGGGCCTGTTGCTGCCCGGCATGTTCGTCCGCGCCTCGCTGGTCGAGGGGACGCAGGCCAAGGCGCTGCTGGTGCCGCAGCGTGCGGTCAGCCGCGACGAAAAGGGGCAGGCGACGACGATGGTCATCGGCAACGACGGCAAGGTGCAGCCGCGCACGCTCCAGACCAGCCGCACGATCGGCGACAATTGGCTCGTCACCGGCGGCATCAAGCCGGGCGACAAGGTCATCGTCGAGGGCGGCATGATGCTGCGTCCCGGCATGGCCGTCCAGGGCAAGCCCTGGGATCCCAATGCCAAACCGGCCGCCGCACCCCAGGGTGCCGGCGCGCCCGCAGCTCAGGCGAAGTAACCGCTCATGGCCCGCTATTTCATCGACCGGCCGATCTTCGCCTGGGTGATCGCGATCATCCTGATGCTCGCCGGCGTCATCGCGATCCGCTCGCTGCCGATCGCGCAATTCCCGGCGATCGCGCCGCCCGCGGTGTCGATCACCGCCACCTATCCGGGTGCCGACGCGACCACGCTCGAAAATACGACAACGCAGATCATCGAGCAGCAGATGAAGGGGATCGACAACCTTCGCTATTTCTCCTCCTCGTCGTCCTCGGCCGGCACCGTCACCGTCACGCTGACCTTCGAACAGGGCACCGATCCCGACATCGCGCAGGTCCAGGTCCAGAACAAATTGCAGGCGGCGACGCCGCTGTTGCCGCAGGAGGTGCAGCGTCAGGGGCTGATCGTCGCCAAGGCGACGCAGAACTTCCTGATGTTCGTCGGCCTCTATTCCGAGAACGGCACGCACAACGATTCGGACCTGTCGGACTATATCGCGTCCAAGCTGCAGGACCCGCTCGCCCGTGTGAACGGCGTCGGCGATACGCAGGTGTTCGGCTCGCAATATGCGATGCGCATTTGGGTCGATCCGATCAAGCTCAACAATTACGCGCTGACGATGACCGACGTGACGTCGGCGATCACCGCGCAGAACGCACAGGTGTCTGCGGGCCAGATCGGCGCGCAGCCGGCCCCCAAGGAGCAGATGCTCAACGCCACCGTCTCGGTGGAATCGCGCCTGACCTCGCCCGAGCAATTCGCCGCGATCCGGTTGAAGAGCAACACCGACGGTTCGGTGGTGCGGCTCGGCGACGTCGCGCGCGTCGCGATCGGTGCGGAGAATTACGGCTTCTCGTCGCAGTGGAACGGCAAGCCCGCCTCGGGCATCGGCATCAAGCTGGCGCCGGGCGCCAACGCGCTCGACACGGTCGAGGCGGTGAAGACGCGCGTCAACGCCATCGCCAAGCAGTTCCCGCCCGACGTCAAGGTCATCTACCCCTATGACACGTCGCCGTTCGTGCGGCTGTCGGTGGAGCAGGTCGTCCACACGCTGATCGAGGCGGTGATCCTCGTCTTCCTCGTGATGTTCCTGTTCCTGCAGAACTTCCGTGCGACGCTGATCCCGACGATCGCGGTGCCGGTGGTGCTGCTCGGCACCTTCGCGATCCTCAGCGCGGCGGGCTTCTCGATCAACACGCTGACGCTGTTCGGCATGGTGCTCGCCATCGGCCTCTTGGTCGACGACGCGATCGTCGTCGTCGAGAACGTCGAACGCCTGATCCAGACCGAGGGGCTGAGCCCCAAGGAGGCGGCGCGCAAGTCGATGGACGAGATCACCGGCGCGCTGGTCGGCATCGCGCTGGTGCTGTCGGCGGTGTTCCTGCCGATGGCGTTCTTCGGCGGCTCGACCGGCGTCATCTATCGTCAGTTCTCGATCACGATCGTCTCGGCGATGGTGCTGTCGGTGACGGTCGCGCTGATCCTCACGCCGGCGCTGTGCGCGACGATCCTCAAGCCGCACGATCCGAGCCGGACCGAGGGCAACGGGCCGCTCGCCCGCTTCTTCCGCTGGTTCAACGACAAGTTCGAGCGCGGCCAGAACCGGTATGAGAAGGGTGTGCGCAGCACCGCGCGCAGCTGGAAGCGGTCGATGCTGGTCTATCTGCTGATCGTCGTCGGCATGGCGGTGCTGTTCGTCCGCCTGCCCACCGGCTTCCTGCCCGAAGAGGATCAGGGGATCATGATCGCGCTGGTGCAGGGGCCCCCGGGCGCCACCACCGCGCGGACGCAGAAGGGCCTCGACACGATCAAGGACCATTTCCTCAAGAACGAGGGCGGCAACGTCCAGGGCGTGTTCACCGTCAACGGCTTCAGCTTCGCCGGCCAGGGCCAGAACAGCGGCATCGCCTTCATCCCGTTGCAGGAATGGTCGCATCGTGAAGGCGCCGCCAACAAGGCGCAGGCGATCGCGGGCCGGGCGATGGGTGCCTTCTCGCAGTTCAAGGACGCACTGATCTTCGCGGTGATCCCGCCTGCGGTGCAGGAACTGGGCAATGCCAGCGGCTTCGACCTGCAATTGGTCGACGAGGCGGGCATCGGTCACGAAAAGCTGCTCGCGGCGCGCAACATGCTGCTCGGCATGGCGTCGCAGGACAAGTCGCTGACCGGCGTGCGTCCCAACGCACTCGACGACGCGCCGCAGCTCAAGATCGAGGTCGATCAGGACAAGGCGCGGGCGCTCGGGCTCGACCTCACCACGGTCAACAATACGATCTCGACCGCCTGGGGTGGCGCCTATGTCAACGACTTCATCGATCGCGGTCGCGTCAAGCGCGTCTATATCCAGGCGGACACGGCCTATCGTCTGAAGCCCGAGGATCTCGGCAACTTCTACGTGCGCAGCGAGACCGGCACGATGGCGCCGTTCACCGCCTTCTCGACGATCGCCTGGGCGCAGGCCCCGGCGCAGCTCACCCGCTATAACGGCCTGCCGTCGATGGAAATCCTCGGCCAGCCGGCACCGGGCGTGTCGTCGGGCGCGGCGATGAAGGCGATCGAGGCGATGCACGCCAAGCTGCCGCCGGGCACCGGGCTCGAATGGACCGGCCTCAGCTATGAGGAGCGCCTGTCCGGCGGCCAGGCACCGGCTCTGTACGGCCTGTCGCTGCTGATCGTCTTCCTCTGCCTCGCCGCGCTGTACGAAAGCTGGTCGGTGCCGATCTCGGTCATGCTGGTGGTGCCCTTGGGGATCATCGGTGCGTTGCTCGCCGCGACGCTGACCGGGCTCAACAGCGACATCTATCTGCAGGTCGGCCTGATCACGACGATCGGCGTCTCGGCGAAGAATGCGATCCTGATCGTCGAATTCGCCGAGGAGCGGATCAACGAGGGGATGAAACCCTTCGACGCCGCGGTGGAGGCGGCCAAATTGCGCCTCCGCCCGATCCTGATGACGTCGCTGGCGTTCATCTTCGGCGTGCTGCCGCTGGCGATCTCGACCGGCGCCGGCGCGGGCGGGCAGAATGCGATCGGCCGCGCGGTGGTCGGCGGCATGCTGTCGGCGACGATCCTCGCGATCTTCTTCGTGCCGATGTTCTTCGTCGTCGTGCTCCGCCTGTTCGGCCACGACGAGCACGGCAAGCGCGGTGCGAAGGACGCGGGGCATGACGATCGTCCCGACGACGAGCGTCCGCATGATGACGGCGCGCACGGGCCGACGCCCGCGCCGCAGGGAGCCTGAGTGGTGATGACGAGCAAGATCCTCCTCGGCCTGCTGGGCGCGACCGCGCTCGCCGGCTGCAACCTCGCGCCGAAATACGTCCGGCCGGTGGGCGAAGTGCCGGCGGCGCTGCCGCAGGGCGGCGTCTATGCGGCGGCGGCGACCGACGCGCCCGACGTCACCAAGATCGGCTGGCGCGACTTCTTCACCGACGAACGGCTGCGCAACACGATTGCGCTGGGGCTGGAGAACAACCGCGACCTGCGCGTCGCGGCGGCCAACGTGCTCCAGGCGCGGGCGCAATATCGCATCCAGCGCGCCGATCTGGTGCCGCAGACGACGCTGTCGGCGTCGGGCACCTACACCAACAATATCCAGGGTGCGGCGAGCACGCTGGGTGGCGCGGCAAGCGGGGGCACCGGTACCGGCGGCACGGGCACGGGTGGCACCGGTACCGGGGGCACCGGCACCGGCGGCACCGGATCGAATGCCGGTGGGGGCACCGCGGGTACCGTGGGCTCGAGTTCGTCGAACTTCGAATTCTACTCGGTCAACGCCGGCTTCTCGGCGTTCGAGCTCGACCTGTTCGGCCGGGTGCGCAATCTCAACCGCGCCGCGCTCGAGCAATATTTCGCCACCGAGGAGGCACAGCGCTCGACGCGGATCAGCCTGATCGCCGAGATCGCCACCGCCTGGCTGACGTTGGCATCGGATCAGGACCAGCTCGCCATCTCGCAACGCTCGCTGGCCTCGTTCGCGCAATCGCTCGAACTGACCCGCGCGCAATTCCGCATCGGCGTGGCGTCGGAGCTCGAGGCACGACAGGCCGAGACGACCTATCAGGGCGCGCGCAACGACATCGCCGTGCTCAAGACGCGGGTGGCGCAGGACAAGAATGCGCTCGACCTGCTCGTCGGCGCGCCGGTGGCCGCGCCGTTGCTGCCGCAGGGCCTCGGCAATGGCGATGCCGCGTTGCAGGTGCTGCCGGCGGGTCTCGCCTCCGATGTGCTGCTGCGCCGTCCGGACGTGTTGCAGGCGGAGCATCAGCTCATCGCGCAAAACGCCAATATCGGTGCGGCGCGCGCCGCGCTGTTCCCGCGCATCTCGCTGACTGCGACGCTGGGGACGATCAGCACCGCGCTCAGCGGTCTGTTTGCGGGCGGCAGCTTCACCTACACCGGTGCGCCCTCGGTCTCGCTGCCGCTGTTCGACGGCGGCCGCCTGCGCGGCAACGTCGATCTGGCGCGTGCGCAGCAGCAGTCGGCGGTGTCGACCTACGAGAAGACGGTGCAGACCGCGTTCCGCGAAGTCGCCGATGCGCTGGCGCAGCGTGGCACGATCGACGAGCAGGTCGCCGCGCAGACCGCGCGCGTCGAGGCGGCGAACGTTGCGCTGCGGATCTCGGATGCGCGCTACCGGGCGGGGGTGGAATCGTTCCTGACCACGCTCGACTCGCAACGCACCGCTTATGCCGCGCAGCAGCAGCTGGTGACGACGCGGCTGAACCGCGGCAGCAATCTGGTGGAAGTATATCGGTCGCTCGGCGGCGGGCTGGACGTGGACGATCCGCAGGTGCGTCCCGCTTCGACAACGGCCAGGTGAACGGGGTGTCCGGGCGATGGGTCATCGTCCGGACGGCGGCCTGTCGTAGGTGTGATTCGCGCGAAGACGCGAAGACGCGAAGGAAGGAGAAGGGTTTTGCGCGCAGAGGCGCAGAGGCGCGGAGAGGGTGTCGCCGCGGCAGCGGCTGTTTCCTTCCCATGGATACAAGGGGCGCTTCGCGCCGGTCGAGACATCTTTGCGTCTCTGCACCTCTGCGCGAACAACGATCCTCCTTCTTCCTTCGCGCCTTTGCGTCTTCGCGTGAACCCGACCTTCGCTGTCACCGGTACGGCGATCCGTGGTTATGCGGCGCACGCCTCCGCCACCCGGATCGGCGCGAGGCTGTCGAGGAACTGGCGTGCGCTCGCTTCCCAGGTGAAGTGCGCTGCATAATCCACGCAGGCGCCCGGGTTTCGCGTCAGCGCCGCGGCGATCGCCGTTTCCAGATCATCGTCGATCGCGCCGACGTCGGCGCACAGCACATCCACCGGTCCCGGCGCCGGCAGCGCCGCGACGGGGGTGCCGCAGGCGAGCGCCTCGATCATCACCAGCCCGAACGTGTCGGTCCGGCTCGGGAAGACCAGAACGTCGGCGCTGCGATAGGCGGCGGCGAGCGCCTCGCCGAACCGCGGACCGAGGAAATGCGCGGCGGGATAGCGCGCGGCGAGCGTCGCCCGCGCCGGTCCGTCGCCGACCACCACTTTTGTGCCCGCCACCCGCGTATCGAGGAACGCCTCGATATTTTTCTCCACCGCGACCCGGCCGACGTAGAGCTGGATCGGTCCCGGCAGGGCCGCGATCGCCGGATCAGTCGCGCCCTCGGCCGAGAAGACGGCGAGATCGACGCCGCGTCCCCACCGCCGCAACCGGCTGAGGCCGTGCGCGCGCAACGCGGCATCGACCGACGGCGTCGAGGTCAGGATCGCGTCGGCGGGGGCGTGGAACCAGCGGATGTAGCGCCAGATCCATTCCGCGCTGACACCGGTCCGCGCCGCGACGTAATCGGGGAATTGCGTGTGATAGGCGGTGGTGAAGCGCAGCCCCTTGGCGAGGCACCAGCGCCGCGCCGCGACGCCCAGCGGTCCTTCGGTGGCGATATGGATCGCATCGGCGTCGAAAGCGCGGATCAGCCGGCCGATGCTGCGCCCGCCGGCGAGCGCCAGGCGGATTTCGGGATAGCTCGGGCAGGGCAGGCTGGCGAACCGCTCGGGCGAGACGACGAGCAGTTCATGCCCCTGCGCCTCGACTTCGCGTTTGATCGCGCTGAGCGTGCGGACGACGCCATTGACCTGCGGTTGCCACGCGTCGGTGACCAGCGCGACCCGCATCAGGCGGCGATCGTCCCGGCGCGGCTCGCGGCGCGCTCCGTCGCGACCCGTGCGGCGATCTCGTCGCCCCACAGCAGCAATTCCATCCGGCCATCGAAATGTTCGACCAGCGCGGTGCAGCCTTCGACCCAATCGCCGTCGTTGTAATAAGCGATATCGCCGATCTGGCGGATCTCGGCGGTATGGATATGGCCGCAGACGACCCCGTCGACGCCGCGCGACCCCGCCGCATGCGCCACCACCTCCTCGAAGCGCGAGATGAAGGCGACCGCATTCTTGACCTTGGCCTTGGCATGCTTCGACAGCGACCAATAGGGCATGCCGAGCCGCCGCCGCGCCGCATTGACCCAGCGGTTGAGGACCATGAGCGCGGTATAGGCGCTGTCGCCGACCAGCGAGAGCCAGCGGTGGGCGAGCGTGATCGCATCGAATTCGTCGCCGTGCAGCACCAGCAGGCGGCGGCCGTCGGCGGTGATGTGGATCGCCTTGCGGCGGATCTTGACGCCACCGAAGTCCATGCCGGCGAACTGGCGGAACACCTCGTCGTGGTTGCCGGGGATGTAGGTGACGCGGGTGCCGCGCTTGGCGCGCTTCATCAGCCGCCAGACGACGTCGTTATGCGCCGCGGGCCAGTAGAATTTCTTCTTGAGCCGCCAGCCGTCGATCATGTCGCCGACCAGATACAGCTGCTCGCTGTCGACATGGTCGAGGAAGTCGATCAGCATGTCGGCGTTGCAGCCGCGCGTGCCGAGATGGACGTCGGAGATCCAGATGGTGCGGAACCGGCGCCGGGCGATGTCCGACCGCTCGGCGACGATCGGCCGCTGCGGCAGAAAGGCAAGAACGTCGGCGCTGCTCACATCTTTGGTGGTCATGATCGGCCCCCCGGGGCCCGCTGCCCCCGATGCCGACATGCCAGAGGGATGTGACGCTGCGATCACGGCAGCGTGACGATCGTGTTGCGATATCCGAAACGGACCAAATACGCCGGGCGCGCCGCTTCGGGCTCGCGCCCCCGGCTCAGGCCGCCATCGTCGTCCGCAGCACGGTGAGCAGCGCCCAATAGAGTCCGCCGGCGAGCAGCATCGCCGCGGGCAGCGTCATCACCCAGGCGAGCGCCATGTTGCGGATCGTCCGCCATTGCAGCCCGGCGCCGTTCGCCACCGAGGCACCGGCGACGCCCGAGGACAGGATATGCGTCGTCGAGACCGGCAGATGACCGAACCGGTCGGCGAGCAGGATGGTCGCCGCGGTGACCAGCTCCGCCGACATGCCCATGCCGTAAGTGAGGTGGGTCTTGCCGATCCGTTCGCCGACGGTGACGACGATCCGCCGCCAGCCGACCATCGTGCCCAGCCCCAGCGCGATCGCGACGGTCACCTTGACCCAGAAGGGGATGAAGCGCGTGCCCTTTTCGAGCGCGCCGCCGTAGCTCTTGATCCCCTCGATATCCTGCGCGGTGAAGCGGGCCTGCGCGCCCTCGTCGGCGACCACCATCTTACTGGCGTCGAGCACCAGATACATGTCGCCGCGCAGATTGGGCGTTGCCGCCGCGGGCACCTTGTCGAGCGAGCCGTAGCTGGCCAGCCGGTCGCCGACGTCGCGCGACAGCGACGACAGCGCTCCATAGACCGCGGGCGTATCGATGTTGCGGGTGGCGAGCCCCTGCGTCACCGTCGCGCGCGCGACGTCGATCGAGCGCGGCTCCGGTCCCGGCTGGCGGGCGAAGATCGCCTCGGCCGAGCGTGCCTGCGCGACGAAAGCGGGCATCTCGCTCTGCGGCACAGTGCGGTTGAGCGCATAGGCGGTGGGGGCGCAGCCGATCAGGATCAGCATGATGAGCCCCATGCCCTTCTGCCCGTCGTTGCTGCCGTGCGCGAAGCTGACCGCGGTGCAGGTGAGGATCAGCGTCGCGCGGATGCCGCGCGGCGGCGGCGCGTCGGTCCGTGGCGCGCTGTACAATTTGGGATCGCGCATGAACCGCTTCATCACCAGCAGCAGCACCAGCGCGCCGATGAAGCCGACGAGCGGACTGAACAGCAGGCCGGTCAGCACCTTCTGCGCCTGGCTCCAGTCGACCCCGGAGGTGCCGCCGAGCCCGCGCGAAAGCAATTGGTTGGCGAGGCCGACGCCGAGGATCGAACCGATCAGCGCGTGGCTCGACGAATTGGGCAGGCCGACATACCAGGTGGCGAGGTTCCACAGCACCGCGGCGAGCAGCAGCGCGAAGATCATCGCGAACCCGCCGGCCGAGCCGATGTGGAGGATCAGTTCGATCGGCAGCAACGTGACGATCGAATAGGCGACCGCACCCGACGACAGCAGTACGCCGAGGAAGTTGAAGAACCCCGACCAGATCACTGCGAGCGGCGCCGGCATGGCGTGCGTGTAGATCACCGTCGCCACCGCATTGGCGGTATCGTGGAAGCCGTTGACGAATTCGAACCCGAGCGCGATCAGCAGCGCCAGCGCAAGGAACAGGAAGACACCGGTCGCCAGCGTCTCGCCGACCTCGGCGGTATCGGAGATGACGCTGCCCCCCGCATAGCCCAGCGCGCCGATCAGGACGGCGAGGAAGATCCACCGCCCCGCCGGATGCAGATGCGCGTCGAGGCGCGGACCGTGCGAGGAGGTGGGTGTCGACGCGGCGGAAACCGTTGTAGCCATAATGGCGCGGTGCACCGCGGATGTGACGAGTTCGTGACAAAATGACGCTGGGAATGCCCGACGGTGCCGCCGTCGGGCGACGGGACCGGCCCGCCGATTCCGTTATAATCCCGTCGCAGCCAGTTTAGCCGATGGATTCGCGGGGAAAAGTCACCGATGACTCCGGCCCGGCGCCGGCGCGGCCGATTTTCCGTCAGGTCGCGGCTGGCGTCGTATCGGCCTGTATCGTCGTCAACGTCGCGGCATTCTCGCGTTTTTCGGGGCGGATGTAGATCGAGGACAGGGTCGGGACCGCCTCGCGCAATCGGTCCTCCATCTCCTCGATGATCGTCTCGCCATCGCCCATCGTGACGGTATCGACGAAATCGGCGCTGACCGCGACGAAGATCGCATCCGGCGCGGTGTGGATCGTGCGGACGTGGTTGACGGCGCTCACCGCCGGATGCGCGGCGACGATGCCGCGCACCGTCTCGACCACCTGCGGGTTGGCACGCTCGCCGATCAGCAACCCCTTCGCCTCGCGTGCCAGCAGCATCGCGACCAGCCCGAGGATCAGGCCGATCAGGATCGAGGCGACGCCGTCGATGCGCGGATCGGCGAAGGCATGGCTCGCCCAGACGCCGATGCCGGCGATGACCAGCCCGGCGAGCGCCGCCGAATCTTCGAACAGGACGATGAACCCGGCCGGGTCCTTGCTCTGCCGGATCGCACGCCACCAGCCGCTGTCGCCCTTCGCCTTGGCGAACTCGCGCATCGCGATGAACCACGAAGCGCCTTCCATCGCGAAGGCGATCGCCAGCACGATATAATTGACCAGGGGATCGCGCAGCGGCTCGGGTTCGAGGATGTGCAGATAGCCCTCGTAGACCGACACGCCCGCGCCGACCGCGAAGATCAGGATCGCGACGACGAATGCCCAGAAATACAGTTCGCGGCCATAGCCGAAAGGGTGGATGGCATCGGGCTGCCGCTTGGCGCGATGCTGGCCGTAGAGCAGCAGGATCTGGTTGCCGCTGTCGACGCAGCTATGCACGCCCTCGGTCAGCATCGACGACGAGCCGGTGATCCCCGCCGCGACGAACTTGGCGACCCCGATGCCGAGATTTGCCGCCAGCGCGCCGTACAGGACGATATTCTCGCGGATCCGCGCGGTCAGCCCCTGAGTCATGCCTGTTCCCTGTCGTCGGTCTGGTTGTCGCAGGGGTTACGCGCGAACCGGTGGTGTGGCTCCCGCGGCGGAGGCGGAACGGGAATGGCCGCCGGCGTACGAGACGCCGACGGCCACCTTTCCTCCCCAGGAAACTCTTGGGAAATCCGTTAGCTACAGTCGCGGAGCGGGGGCAGTGGGGCGATGCGTCCGGGCAGGGTCGTCTTGTCCACCGCGCGGACATGCGTTCCGGTCAGGCTGTAAGGAATTGACAAGACCTTTCCCATACCCGATCTTCGAGTGGGCAAGGAGTGAGGATGGCGGAGCGTAAATTGTTTGCCGGCCACGCGGTGCGCCGGCTGCGCCGTCAGGCGGGGCTGACGCAGGCGGCGATGGCCGAGGTTCTGGCGATCTCGTCGAGTTATCTCAACCTCGTCGAGCGCAATCAACGGCCCTTGTCGGCGACCTTGCTGGTCAAGCTCGCCGAATCCTACGATTTCGATCCGCGCGCGCTGACTGCGGGCGAGCCGGGCGGCGGCGATGCGGCGATGCGGCGACGGCTGGCCGACCCGATGTTCGCGGACCTCGAAATCGACCGCAACGAGGTCGGCGAATGGCTCGCCGGCGCGCCGGGTGGCGCCGAGGCGTTCGCGCGCGCCTATGACCGGCTCGGCGCGGGTGGCGGCAGCGGCGTATCGGACGGCGTCGATCCGGTCGCCGAGGTGCGCCGCGAGATCGAACGCTGGCGCGGCCATTTCGCCGATCTCGACGGCGCGGCGGAGGCGCTCGCCGACGAGCTGCGGCTCGGCGCGGGTGATCTGTACGGCGCGATTGCCGAGCGGCTGCGCGTCAAGCATCAGCTCACCATCCGCATCCTGCCGATGGACGTGATGCCCGACCTCTTGCGCCGGCTCGACCTGCACGCGCGCCAGTTGCAGTTGAGCGAGGTGCTCGATCCGGCGTCGCGGACCTTCGCCGCCGCCTATCAGCTCGCGCAGATCGAGGCGCGCGCCGAGATCGATGCGCTCGCCAAGGGCGCCGATTTCTCCGACCGGTCGGGCGAGCGGCTGTTCCGCCGCCATCTCGCCAGCTATTTCGCCGCCGCGGTGATGATGCCCTATGCGCGCTTCCTGCGCGCGTGCGAATCGACCGGCTACGACCTCGAACTGTTGCAGCGCCGGTTCGGCGCGGGGTTCGAACAGGTCGCGCACCGGCTCACCACCTTGCACCGGGTCGGTGCGCGTGGCCTGCCCTTCTTCCTGATCCGCATCGATCGTGCTGGGCAATGTTCCAAACGCTTCTCGGGGGCGAGCGCGTCGCCGCTCGCCGAGGCGGAGGGGCGCTGCCCGCTATGGCGGCTCCATCATGCCTTCGACCGGCCGGGCAGTCTCGCGGTGCAGCTCGTCGAGCTGGAGGATGGCGCGCGCTGGCTGACGATCGCGCGCACCGTCACGCCGCAGCGCCGCCGCTATGGCGGCGTGCTCGCCGAATTCGCGGTCGGCATCGGCGTCGCGGCGGAGCTGGGCGGCGCGCTCGCGGTGGCGCGCGGGGTCGATCTCAAGGGCGATGCGACGCCGATCGGTCTCGGCTGCCGCGCCTGTCATCGTACCGACTGTCCGCAGCGCTCGGCACCGCCGGCGGGCCGCGCGTTGCTGATCAACGAGCGCGACCGCGGCGTCTCCGGCTTCACCTTCGCCGGTGATTGATTGTAAATAGAAGTACTAATCGACAGCTATGATGCGTACCTTGTGACAGGATTACGTGCTTTTACGGCGAAATATCGTCCAACAAGCTGTCAACATATATACACATCCTCGCATTCGGACCCAAGCGAGGATGTGGATATGACCTACCAGCAGCAGATCGGCGGCGCGCGCGACCTCATCGGCGGACAGGCGACCTGGGGCGGGATCGACGCGGAATCGGTCGCACGCATGCGCCTCCAGAACCGCTTCCGCACCGGGCTCGATATCGCGCGCTACACCGCCGCGATCATGCGTCGCGACATGGCCGCTTATGATGCCGATCCGTCCGCCTACACCCAGTCGCTCGGCTGCTGGCACGGCTTCATCGGCCAGCAGAAGATGATCAGCATCAAGAAGCATTTCGGCACCACCGATCGGCGCTATCTCTACCTGTCGGGCTGGATGGTCGCGGCGCTGCGCAGCGACTTCGGCCCGCTGCCCGACCAGTCGATGCACGAGAAGACCAGCGTCCCCGCGCTGATCAAGGAATTGTACACCTTCCTGCGTCAGGCCGATGCGCGCGAACTCAGCCTGTTGTTCCGCGATCTCGATCACGCCCGCGCCGCCGGCAACGACATCGAGGCGCAGCGGCTGACGCAGGCGATCGACAACCACCAAACGCATGTCGTTCCGATCATCGCCGATATCGACGCGGGCTTCGGCAATGCCGAGGCGACCTATCTGCTGGCGAAGAAGATGATCGAGGCGGGCGCCTGCGCGCTCCAGATCGAGAACCAGGTCAGCGACGAGAAGCAATGCGGTCATCAGGACGGCAAGGTCACCGTGCCGCACGAGGACTTCCTCGCCAAGGTGCGCGCCTGCCGCTACGCCTTCCTCGAGCTCGGCGTCGACGACGGCATCATCGTCACCCGTACCGACTCGCTGGGCGCCGGCCTGACCAAGCAGATCGCCTATTCGAAGGCGTCCGGCGATCTCGGCGACCGATATAACGGCTTCCTCGACTGCGACGAGATCGACGTGGCCGAGGTCGGCAACGGCGACGTCGTCATCAGCCGCGACGGCAAGCTGCTGCGGCCGAAGCGGCTGCCGTCCAACCTGTTCCAGTTCCGCGAGGGGACGGGGGCGGACCGCTGCGTGCTCGATTGCATCACCAGCTTGCAGAACGGCGCCGACCTGTTGTGGATCGAGACCGAGAAGCCGCATATCGAGCAGATCGCGTCGATGGTCGACCGCATCCGGGAGGTCGTTCCCAACGCCAAGCTCGTCTACAACAACAGCCCCAGCTTCAACTGGACGCTCAATTTCCGCCAGCAGGTCTATGACGCCTGGGTGGAGGCGGCGCGCGACGTGTCCGCCTATGACCGCGCGCGGCTGATGTCGGTCGACTATGACGCGACCGAGCTGGGCGCAGAGGCGGACGACCGCATCCGCACCTTCCAGAAGGATGCGGCGGCGCGGGCGGGCATCTTCCATCACCTCATCACGCTGCCGACCTATCATACCGCGGCGCTGTCGACCGACAATCTCGCGCGCGAGTATTTCGGGGAGGCGGGGATGCTCGGCTACGTCAAGGGCGTGCAGCGCAAGGAGATCCGCGAAGGCATCGCCTGCGTGAAGCACCAGAATATGTCGGGCTCCGACATCGGCGACGATCACAAGGAGTATTTCGCCGGCGAGGCGGCGCTCAAGGCGGGCGGCGCACACAATACGATGAACCAGTTCGCCGCATGAGGATGGGGCGGGGTGGGGAATCGATCTATCCGCCCCCGTCACCCCGGACTAGTTCCGGGGTGACGGGAGCGGGAGTGTCGTTCGTGTTTTGGGGGCGATTGGCATAAACAACGAAATGGTGATTCGCGCGAAGACGCGAAGACGCGAAGGTGTTGCGTCCGCCGCGCTCGTGGTCCGTCATAACAAGTGATTGTGATGACAGGGCCACGCTCGCCCGGAGCGCGACACCTTTGCGTCTTCGCGTCTTCGCGTGATCAAGACCTTTCCTAAAAAACGTCCATCAGCGTCGGATCAGGCACGCTCTGCGTCCCCCTGCCATATTTGGCCCGGCGGCACGTTTCATCGCGTTGGCTGTCTATGATGACATCATGGTCCACCGCGCCTTTTGCCCTGATGTCTCGGAGCGCGCCGCGAGTGGGCACGGTCATCGGCCGGCCGATCCAGCCCGCGGGCTGGTCCGCCCGACCGGTCCAAGGAAGGGGATCGCCCGATGCTGCCCGATTACGTGACGCGGCCCTTCCGCCTCTATACGGACTTCCACGGTCGATCCACCCGGCGCGAGTTCCTGTGCTTCAGCGTGATCCTGTGGATGGCGCTGTTTGCCGCCTTCTGTCTCGGCGATGCGCTGGACATGCCGGCCAGCCATGACTGGGCGGTGGCCTTGTGCGGCATCGTCTTGCTCGCGCTGATCGTTCCCGGCTTAGCCGTGAAAGTGCGACGGCTGCATGACATGGACCTGTCGGGATGGTGGGTGATCGCTTCGGGCGTGCCGTACCTCGGCTTTCTCGTCGACTTGTTCTTCGTGTTCAAGGCGGGGGATTCCACCGACAATCGCTTCGGGGCGAACCCGCGGCTCGCCACCGGCGCGATGGCCTGACCTTGCCTATGCGCCGGCGTTGGTCAGGCGTTCGAGCTGATCCTTGCTGAGTTCCAGCTCCATCGCCGGCAGCAGGTCTTCCAGCTGCGCCACCTTGGTCGCGCTCGCGATCGGTGCGGTGACGCCCGGCTGCGCGATCAGCCACGCCAGCGCGATCTGCGCGTGGCTCGCGCCGGTCTCCTCCGCGACGCCGTCCATCGCGGTGAGCACGTCGGCGCCCTTGCCGTCGAGCAGCTCGGTCATGCGGCCGCCGCGGACGCTTTGGCCGAGGTCGTCCTTGCTGCGGTACTTGCCGGTGAGGAAGCCCGAGGCGAGGCCGTAATAGGGCAGCACGCCGATGTTCTCGGTGACGCAATAGTCCTGCAGCTCGCCTTCGAACTTGTGGCGGCTGACGAGGTTATATTCGGGCTGGAGCACGTGATAGCGCGGCAGGTCGTGCGCCTTGGCGGCGTCGATCGCCGATTTCAGCCGCGCCGCGTGGAAGTTGGAGGCGCCGATGACGCGGACCTTGCCCGCGTCGATCAGCCGGCCGAACGCCTCGAGCACCGCCTCCTGCGGCACGCCGTCGTCGTCCTGATGCGCGTAATAGAGGTCGATCCGGTCGGTGCCGAGCCGCTTGAGCGACGCCTCGGCGGCGGCGGCGATGCGGGCAGGAGCGAGCTTCTCGCCGCCTTCTCCGGGGAGCATGCCGACCTTGGTGGCGAGCAGCACCGAATCGCGCTTCCCGCTGGCCTTCAGCCATTCGCCGATCATCGTCTCGGACTCGCCGCCCTGATGACCGTCGACCCACGCCGAATAGACGTCGGCGGTGTCGATCATCGTGCCGCCGCCGGCGACGAAGGCGTCGAGCACGGCGAAGCTCGCCGCACGGTCGGCGGTCCAGCCGAAGACGTTGCCGCCGAGGACGAGCGGGGCGATGCGGAGGTCGGTCGAGCCTAAGCGGCGCAGGGTCATGGCTGGGCGTCCGTGTCGTTGGAGGTGACGGCGTCGAGGTCGATGCTGTTGGCGTCGAGCATTGCGGCGGCGTCGTTGAGCTGGGCGGCTTCGTCGGCGCTGACCGTGCCGGGATCGTCGCCGCCGCCGCGCGAACAGGCGAGCAGCGCCAGGGGGAGGACGGCCGCCGCCAGCAGGCGCGACCGGCGATCGTCCCCCCGCGACATCAGTTCTTGAGCGAGCGGCCGGCGCGCTCGAGCGCGTTGCCTGTGGCGTCGGCGGCGCGGTCGGCGCCGTTGCTGATCGCATCGCCGGCGCGATCGAGGCGGTCGTCGGCGTGGGCGGCGGCGTTGTCGAGATGGTCGCCGGCATTGTCGATGTGGCGCTCGGCCGAGCCGAAGGCGCGGTCGGTGGCGACGTCCACGTCGCTGACGGCGTTGCGCGTCGTCGCTTCGGTGTCCGCGGCGATCGCGTTGGCGGCGTCGGCGGTCTCGTTCTGGGCGTTCTGGCTGCACGCGGCGAGGCCCACGGCCAACGGGGCGGCGAGGATCAGCAGGCGCTTCATCGATAATCTCCCGGTAAGTTCACTAACCTCGCGCAAACGCGGGTCGGCCGGTTCGGGTCCGCGTTGACCGCATATAAAGATATCTTTATATGTTGATGCGACATGACCCTCGCGCTCGATATCTTCCGTGCCTTAGCCGATGCCACGCGGCTGCGCATCTTCTCGCTGCTGCGCACGATGGAGCTGTCGGTGGGCGAGCTGGCGCAGGTGCTCGGCCAGAGCCAGCCGCGGGTCAGCCGCCATGTGAAGATCCTGTGCGACGCCGGCCTCGCCGAGCGGCGCAAGGAGGGGAGCTGGGTGTTCGTCGCGCTCGGCCGGGCGGCGGCGACGGGTCCGGTCGCGGTCGCGATCGACCAGTGGCACAAGACCGAGCCCGATCATTGGGCGGTCGCCGACGCCGCGCGGCTCGCCGCGGTGCGCGCCGATCGCGCGGCGAGCGCGGCGCAATGGTTCGAGGGCCATGCCGACGAATGGGATGCGATCCGCTCGCTCCATATCGCCGAGAGCGAGGTCGAGGCGGCGATGGCGCAGGTGCTCGGCGACGGACCGCTCGGCAGCCTGATCGACATCGGCACCGGCACCGGGCGGATGCTCGAACTGTTCGGCGATCAGGCGGACAGCGCGCTCGGCATCGACCGATCGTCGGAGATGCTGCGGCTCGCCCGTGCCAAGCTGCACGACCGTGCCAATACCGAACTGCGCCAGGCGGACCTCTATGCGCTGCCGATGGCGGACGGCGCGGCGGATGTCGCGATCCTGCACCACGTGCTGCATTTCGCGCAGCAGCCGGGTGCGGCGATCGCCGAGGCGGCGCGGGTGCTGGGGCAGGGCGGGCGGTTGCTGATCGTCGACTTCGCGCCGCACGATCGCGAGGACCTGCGCACGCGCGACGCGCATACCCGGCTGGGCTTCGCGGACGACCAGATCGCGGGCTGGTTCGGCAATGCCGGGCTGGCGCTCGCGCGGACCGAGACGCTCAAGGGCGGCGAATTGACGGTGACATTGTGGCTCGGACGCAAATCGGGCGCGAGCCTGCGTGAAGTGCCTTTGAAAAAGGTTGGGGTGGCATGACGATTTCGGTGAACCAGCTCGAAGAGGCGCAGATCGCGCTCAAGGCGCCGCTCTATGCGGACGTCGCGGGGGATATCGACGTTTCGTTCGAATTCTTCCCGCCCAAGAACGAAAAGATGGAAGAGCAGCTCTGGGATGCGGTGCGGACGCTCGAGCCGCTCGCGCCGAGCTTCGTGTCGGTGACCTATGGCGCGGGCGGCTCGACGCGTGAACGGACGCACGCCACGGTGGCGCGCATCCAACGCGAGACGTCACTGGCGGCGGCAGCGCATCTGACCTGCGTCGAGGCGACCAAGGCGGAGATCGATCAGGTCGCCGAGGAATATTGGGCGGCGGGCGTGCGGCATATCGTCGCGCTGCGCGGCGATCCGCCCGCGGCCGGGGCGAAGTTCGCCAGCCATCCGGGCGGGTACGAGAATGCGGCGGCGCTGGTCGCCGGGCTCAAGCGGCTGCATCCGTTCGAGATTTCGGTGGCGGCCTATCCCGAATGCCATCCCGATTCGCCCGACATGACGGCAGACATCGACAATCTGAAGCGCAAGTTCGACGCGGGTGCGACGCGTGCGATCACGCAATTCTTCCACGAGCCCGAGACCTTCTTCCGCTATCGCGATCAGGTCGCCGCGGCGGGGATCGACGCCGAGATCGTGCCGGGGATCATGCCGGTGACCAATTTCGCCAGCGTCGTGCGGATGAGCAAGATGTGCGGCACCGAGGTGCCGGCGTGGATGGCGCGGCTGTTCGACGGGCTGGAGGATCATCCGGCGTCGCGGCAGCTGATCGCGGCGACGCTGGCGGCGGAGCTCAGCCGCAAGCTCTATGCGGGCGGGGTGAAGTCGCTGCATTTCTACACGCTCAACCGGGCGGAGCTGGCGTTCGCGATCTGCCACCTGCTGGGGGTGCGTTCGAAGCCGGTGGCGAGCGTGGCGGCGGCGTAGCAAATTCCTCCCCGGTACGGGGAGGGGGACCAGCCGCAGGCTGGTGGAGGGGGCTCTCCACCGGCGACACCGTTTGTGGAGAGCCCCCTCCACCCCTCGGCTATCGCCGAGCGGTCCCCCTCCCCGTGCCGGGGAGGAATTGGAAGTGACATGACCACACGCGACACATTCCTTGCCGAGGCCGCCAAGCGCATCCTGATCACCGACGGCGCGTTCGGCACCGAGATCCAGAACTGGAAGCTGTCCGAGGCGGATTATGCCGGCACGCTCGGCCTGAGCCATGACCAGAAGGGCAACAACGACATCCTCGCGCTGACCAAGCCGGAGGTGCCCGAGTCGATCCACCGCGCCTATTTCGAGGCGGGGGCGGATATCGCCGAGACCAACACCTTCTCCGCCAACAAGATCAGCCAGGCCGACTATGGCGCCGAGCATCTGGTCCGCGAGATCAACGTCGAGAGCGCGAGGATGGCGCGGCGCGTCGCCGACGAGTTCCAGGCGAAGGACGGGCGTCCGCGCTTCGTCGCCGGGGCGATCGGGCCGACCAACAAGACGCTGTCGCTGTCGCCCGACGTCAACGATCCCGGCTATCGCGAGATCGACTTCGACTATCTCAAGGACGTGTATCGGGAGCAGATCGACGCCCTGGTCGAGGGCGGCGCCGACTTCGTCCTGATCGAGACGGTGTTCGACACGCTCAACGCCAAGGCGGGGATCATGGCGGCGCTGGAGGCGGGGGACGCGTTGGGGCGCGACCTGCCGATCATGATGTCGATGACGCTGACCGACCTGTCTGGCCGCAACCTGTCGGGCCATACCGTCGAAGCGTTCTGGCATGCGGTGCGCCATGCCAAGCCGCTGACGATCGGGCTCAATTGTTCATTCGGTGCGGAGCAGTTGCGGCCGCATGTGAAGACGCTGAGCGAGATCTGCGACACGCTGATCATGATCTACCCCAATGCCGGCCTGCCCAACGAACTCGGCGCCTATGACGAGGCGCCGGCGACCACCGCGGGGCTGGTCGGCGAATGGGCGCAGGCGGGGCAGGTCAACGTGCTCGGCGGCTGCTGCGGTTCGACCCCGGCGCATATCGCGGCGATCGCCGAGATGGCGCGTGGCGTGACGCCGCGGCCGGTGCCGGTGGCGCCGGTGCGGACGCGGCTGGCAGGACTCGAGCCGTTCACGATGGCGGCATGACCCCCTTCGCCATCATCGCGCGGCTCAACGCCGCCCGTATCCACCACACGATCACCAGCATCAGGGACGATGCGCTTCTGATCGATGCGGCGGTGCCGGGCGAACGGTGGGAGATCGAGGTGTTCGAAGACGGCCACGTCGAAGTCGAACGCTACCGATCCGATGGCGAGATCGCGGACGAAGCCGCCCTTACCAATTTGCTTGCTCGTTTCTCGGATAATTCATGACCATTTCTTCCGCCCAGTTCGTCAATATCGGCGAGCGCACCAACGTCACCGGCTCGGCGCGCTTCAAGAAGCTGGTGATGGCCGGCGATTACCCCGCCGCGGTCGCGGTGGCGCTGCAGCAGGTCGAGGCGGGGGCGCAGGTGCTCGACGTCAATATGGACGAGGGCCTGCTCGACGCGCACGAGGCGATGACGACCTTCCTCAAGCTGATCCAGGCCGAGCCCGATATCGCGCGCATCCCGGTGATGGTCGATTCGTCCAAGTGGGACGTGATCGAGGCGGGGCTGAAATGCGTCTCCGGCAAGCCGATCGTCAATTCGATCAGCATGAAGGAAGGCGAGGAGGCGTTCCTGCATTATGCGCGCAAGTGCATGGCCTATGGCGCGGCCGTCGTCGTCATGGCGTTCGACGAGGTCGGCCAGGCGGACACCAAGGAGCGCAAGGTCGAGATCTGCTCGCGCGCCTATGAGCTGCTGATCGGCATCGGCTTTCCGCCCGAGGACATCATCTTCGATCCCAACGTCTTCGCGGTCGCGACGGGGATCGAGGAGCATAACAATTACGGCGTCGACTTCATCGAGGCGTGCCGCGAGATCAAGGCGCGCTGTCCGCACGTCCATATCTCGGGCGGCCTGTCGAACCTGTCGTTCAGCTTCCGCGGCAACGAGCCGGTGCGCCGCGCGATGCACTCGATCTTCCTCTATCATGCCATTCCCGCAGGCATGGACATGGCGATCGTCAACGCCGGCCAGCTCGACGTCTACGACACGATCGATCCCGAGCTGCGGACGGCGTGCGAGGACGTCATCCTCAATCGCGATCCCGAGGCGGGCGACCGGCTCGTCGCGCTGGCGGAGAAATATCGCGGCACCGATGCGGTGGCGGAGAAGGCGGCGGCGGAATGGCGCTCGCTCCCCGTCACCAAGCGGCTGGAATATGCCTTGGTGAAGGGCATCGACGCGCATGTCGTCGACGATACCGAGGAATGCCGCCAGCAGTTCGCACGGCCGATCGAGGTGATCGAGGGGCCGCTGATGGACGGAATGAACGTCGTCGGCGACCTGTTCGGTTCGGGCAAGATGTTCCTGCCGCAGGTAGTGAAGAGCGCGCGCGTGATGAAGAAGGCGGTGGCGCATCTCCTGCCGTTCATCGAGGCGGCCAAGGAGCCCGGCGCCAAGGGCAAGGGCAAGATCGTGATGGCGACGGTGAAGGGCGACGTCCACGATATCGGCAAGAACATCGTCGGCGTCGTGCTCCAGTGCAACGGCTTCGACGTGGTCGATCTCGGCGTGATGGTGCCGTGGACCAAGATCATCGAGGCGGCGAACGAGAATGACGCCGATATGATCGGCCTGTCGGGGCTCATCACCCCGTCACTGGATGAGATGGTGACCGTCGCCGAGGAGATGAAGCGCGCGGGCATGACGATGCCGCTGCTGATCGGCGGCGCGACGACGTCGAAGGTGCATACCGCGCTGCGCATCTCGCCCGCCTATGACGGGCCGATCGTCCATGTGCTCGACGCGAGCCGCGCGGTCGGCGTCGCGACGACGCTCGTCTCCGATACGCAGCGCGACGCCTATGTCGCCGGCGTCGCCGAGGATTACGAGAAGGTGCGGCTGGCGCGCGCCAACAAGGGGCAGAACGACCTGCTGCCGCTCGCCGAAGCGCGCAAGCGCGGCTTCGTCGCCGATATGGCGCTGAAGGCACCGCCGGTCGCCAAGCCGGGCGTGCACGTCTTCGACGACTGGGACCTCGCCGACCTGCGCCAGTATATCGACTGGACGCCGTTCTTCCGCGCCTGGGAACTGGCCGGCAATTTCCCCGCGATCCTCACCGACGAGGTGGTCGGCACCAGCGCGACCGGCCTGTACGAGGACGCGCAGGCGATGCTCGATACGATCATCGCCGAGAAATGGCTGACCGCGCGGGGCGTCGCCGGGCTCTGGGCGTGTCATCGGCACGACGACGACGTCTGGGTCTATACCGAGCATCGCGAGTCGCATCGCAGCCCCGATGGCGCGAGCATTCCCGAAGGCTTCCATATCCCCAATCTCGACCGCACGCAGGAGGCGAGCGTGCGGCTGCCGTTCCTGCGCCAGCAGATCGCCAAGCGCGAGGGGCGCGCGAACATGTGCCTCGCCGATTTCATCGATCCGGCGGGCGACTGGATGGGCGGCTTCGCGGTCGGCATCCACGGCATCGACGCGCATATCGCGCGGTTCAAGGCGGACAACGACGACTACAACGACATCCTGCTGAAGGCGCTCGCGGATCGGCTCGCCGAGGCGTTCGCCGAGGCGCTGCACGCGCATGTCCGCCGCGACCTGTGGGGCTATGCGCCCGACGAGCAGCTCACCAACGAGGCTTTGGTGCGCGAGCAATATCGCGGCATCCGCCCGGCGCCGGGCTATCCCGCCTGTCCCGAGCATAGCCTCAAGCGGATGTTGTTCGACATGCTCGACGTCGAGGGCAATGCCGGGCTGGAGCTGACCGAGAGTTTCGCGATGCTGCCGACCGCGGCGGTCAGCGGCTTCTACTTCGGCCATGCGCAGGCGGAATATTTCGGCGTGGCGCGGATCGGGCAGGATCAGGTGGCCGATTATGCCGCGCGGCGCGGCGTCGACGTCGCGCTGGCGGAACGCTGGCTGCGGCCGAACCTCGACTGAAGGGGGGGGCTGCGCTTCGGCTGCACCCTCCACGCCGTCACCCCGGACTTGTTCCGGGGTCCACCGGGCCGCGAGGGAACGGCGTAACGTCAGCCCTTCTCCTAGCCGCGGAGTGGACCCCGGAACCAGTCCGGGGTGACGGTATGGGCTTGGAGAGCGACTCCATTGAGCGGCTGGATGTTATAGCCATCCCCCAAGGGCAGGGGCGTCCTAGAACCCGCGCTTCCTCAACGCCGGATCGCGCCGGAGCAGCGGTGCGACGACCGGGATCGTCAGCATCGTGCTCGCCACCGCCATCAGCAGCAACGCGGTGAACGTCTCGTTGGTGATGATCTTCTTGTCCAACAGGATGTTGACGAAGATGATCATGATCAGCGCCTTGGTCTGGAGCAGCCAGCCGATCGCCTTGGCGTCGCCCTTCGGCCATTTGAGGATGCGGCCGGCGAGGTGGATGCCGGCGAGCTTGCCGCCGACCGAGGCGGCGAGCAACAGCGCGGCGACGGCGAACACCGCCGCGCCCCCCACGCCCCATTGCGTCTTGAGACCCGTCGACAGGAAATAGACCGGCATCACCGCGAGCAGGATGGTCTGGCGGAATCGGTCCATCCGCGCCTCGCCGAACCAGCGCGCATCGAGCACCGCACCCGCCAGGAAGGCGCCGACCATGAAGTGCAGCCCGGCCCAGTCCGCCGCGAAGCCGCACAAAGCGAGCCAGATCAGCCCGACGTACCAGCGGTCGTTCTCGCCGAGCGCGCGCAGCAGCTTGCGGATCGCCCAGGTGGCGATGGCGAAGCCGACGAGGAAGCCGCCCTGCCGCCCGACCCGCTCCCAGTCGAGCAGGATCAGCGCGAGCACGCCCCAGATCGCGATATCGTCGAGACTGGCGTAGCGCAGCACGCGCTGGCCGAGCGGTTCGCGCAGGACGTCGAGCTTCTCCATCAGCAGCACGAGGATCGGCAAGGCGGTGACCGCGCAGGCCATGCCGATGCCGAGCACGACCTGCCAGTCGGCTCCGTCGGCGCCGCGCCAGCCGGGATAGCGCAGCATGATCAGCGCCGCGACGCTGCCCGCGACCAGCGGCACGCCGAGCGCGAGCCCGGCGGTGACCCCGGTCTCGCGGCGGCGGCGCCATGCCTCGCCGAGGTCGAGCTCGAGCCCCGCGACCCAGACGAACAGCATCACCGACCACCAGGCGATGCCGTTGAGCGCGCTCATCGTCGGCGCGGTGAAGACGAAGGCGTAATAATCGGGGAAGATCGCGCCGAGCACGCCCGGCCCGAGCAGGATGCCGCCGATGATCTGCACGACGACCAGCGGCGCCCAATAATCGGTGCGCCCGACCCGCCAGACCAGCCACGGCAAGGTGAAGATGATGAGGATCGCGAGGAGGAAGACCTCCGTCGGTGACATGGCGTGCATTCTGCCCTCCCGTGGCGACCCCCCGGTCGCCTTATCGTTACGGCGGCGATAGCCGATCCGTAGTTGGGACCGCAATCATTCTGACGTCGCGGGTCATTCCGGGACACGCGGGCGTGCGGATC
The DNA here is from genome assembly GCF_005503285.1 of Sphingomonas sp. 2SG. Classification (NCBI taxonomy): domain Bacteria; kingdom Pseudomonadati; phylum Pseudomonadota; class Alphaproteobacteria; order Sphingomonadales; family Sphingomonadaceae; genus Sphingomonas; species Sphingomonas sp. 2SG. The sequence continues at coordinate 2,715 of NZ_SCMZ01000036.1, read as the reverse complement.
GCAGCGGCGGCGGCGCGCTTCAGGCGATAGGATGCGGCGATGACCCGCATGATCCTCGCGCTCGCGATGCTCGCCGCCCCGGCCTCCGCCCAATCGGGCAAGCCGTTCACCATCGCCGAGACCGGGCAGGGCTTCGACGATCTGCAGGCGGCGGTGTCGTCGGTGCGGATGGGGACCGCGACGATCCGCATCGCCCCCGGTGTCTACCGGCAATGCGCGGTGCAGCAGGGCGGCCGCATCACCTTCCAGGCGGTGACGCCGGGCACCGCGATCTTCGAGAAGGAGGCGTGCGAGGACAAAGCGGCGCTGGTGCTGCGCGGGCAGGGATCGGTGGTCGACGGGCTGGTGTTCCGTGGCTATCGCGTGTCCGACGGCAATGGCGCGGGCATCCGCACCGAGATGGGCGACCTGACCGTCACCAATGCGATGTTCCTCGACAGCCAGGAGGGTATCCTGGGCGGCGAGCCGACCGGCCAAAGGATCACGATCGACCGCTCGACCTTCGCGGGGCTCGGCCAGTGCGACGAGGCGGTCAATTGCTCGCATGCGATCTATCTCGCCAATCGCGGGCAGGTGACGATCACCCGCTCGCGCTTCGAGCGCGGCACCGGCGGCCATTACGTCAAGCTGCGCGTGCCCAACGTCGTCATCACCGACAACAGCTTCGACGACACCGCCGGGCGCAAGACCAATTACATGATCGATTTGCCGGAAGGCGCGCGCGGCCTGATCGCGCGCAACGGCTTCGTCCAGGGGCGCGGCAAGGAGAACAGCAGCGGGCTGATCGTGGTGGCGGCGGAGGCGAAGACCTATCCGTCGGCGGGGCTGCGAATCGAGGACAATGACGCGCGGCTCGCGCCGGGCGCGCCGGGCAATCCGGCGTTCGTCGCCGACCTCAGCCACGAGCGGTTGGCGGTGGGCGCGAACCGGCTGGGGCCGGGCATACGAATGTTCGAGACGCGGTAAGCATAGGGGGGATTGGCGGCTAGACGGATTTCTCCTCCTGGCGGGGAAGGGCAATCGCATATGGCTGCGGTGATGAGGCTCGATCGCTTTCCTTGCCAAATTCGTCACCCCGGACTCGTTCCGGGGTCCACCGGGCCGCGAGGGAACGGTGTCGAATCAAGCCTTTCTCCTCGCCGCAGGGTGGACCCCGGAACAAGTCCGGGGTGACGGGGTGGGCTTGGACGACGACAGGCTTGCACGAGCATGACCATCTGGAGTGTGGCGACGGCATCATATCGCCGTCATGCCGGACCTGATCCGGCATCCCGCTTCTTGTTCGCGACGTCCGAAGAAGCGGGACCCCGGCGCAAGGCCGGGGTGACGGGGCGGGTTTGGGAAGTCGCCCGACCCTAGCGGTCGCGGCGCGCGGCGCGGACGATCACGGCGGACGACAGCAGGATCGACGACACCAGCGCGCCGACCGACAGCAAGCCGCCCGGCGTCATCGTCAGCTCTGCGCGCAACCGGCTGCGCTTGCCGATGCGGAGCGCGATCGCGGCGCGCTGGATGGCGGGGCGTGCGGGAAGGGCGGGGGTTTCCATGTCGGTCCAACGATCGACCGGCGGCGGCGTTCAATCGCTACGGGGCAGCCGTCGCGGATCGATCACGACATGGCGGATGCGGGTGCGGTTCCAAGTGTAGCTGACATGGACCAGCCCGTCGCGGGTCTGGATGACCGCGGGATAGGCATAGCCGTCGGGGCGCGGCTTGCTCTCCAGCGTCAGCACGTGATGCCAGCGCATGCCGTCGCCGGACAGCGCGACGTCGAGCGGGTAGCGCGGGCCGTCGCCGGGCCGGTCGGGCCAATGCGCGCTGTGATTGTAGACGATCAACTGCCGGCCGTCGGCGAGCGTCACCGCATCGGTGCCGGCATTGGGATTGGGCAGGTCGATCGCGGCGAGCGGCGACCAGCTGCGGCCGTCGTCGCGCGACCAGCTCATCGCCAGCGCCCCCTGTCGCGTCCGCGCGACGAGTTCGAGGCGACGATCGGGGAAAGCCAGCACGCTCGGCTGGATCGCCTCGATCCCCATCGGCGAGGGGATGGCGGGCTCGACCTGCCACGTCCGTCCGGCGTCGGTGGAGCGCTCCATGCGGATGAACCAGCGATTGTGTTCGGGCGTGCCCTCCTCGCGGCTCGACGGGGCGAGCCACGCGCCGCCGGGCGTCACCACCGGCTTGTTCTTGATCGGGCCGAGCACGCCGTCGGGAAGGCGGCGCGGCGCGCTCCAATGCCGCCCGCCGTCGCCGGAGGTGATCACCATCCCCCACCATTCGCGCGGGTTGGGGCCGACCTTGTAGAACAGGTGGAGCGGTTGCCCCGCGGGCTGGAACAGCACCGGGTTCCAGGTCGCGAAGCGCCGGCCGTCGGCGGTGCTGCCGTCGGCGACGCTCACGGGTCTGTGCCAGCCGGACCGGTCGTGGCGCGCGAACCAGATGGTGACGTCGGGCCGGCTCTCGCCGCTGCCGCCGAACCAGGCGGCGGCGATCGCGCCGTCGGGCAACTCGACCAAGGTCGAGGCATGCGCCTGTGGATAGGGCGGGGCGGGGTCGATGAACTCGCTGCGCAGGATCGGCGTGGCGAGGGCGGTGGCGGCGAGGAGCGGCGCGGCGAGGGCGAGGAGCATGGCGGGTTTTTACCCCGTTCGGGCGCGGGGGCCATGGTTTGTTGGTTGACGGTAGGTGTGTGTCGGTCGTCGGTCGGGTTGGAAC
>NZ_SCMZ01000035.1:0-43113 GCF_005503285.1 Sphingomonas sp. 2SG | reverse complement strand
TTTTTGTGCGCCTCCTTTCTACCGCACCCTTGCTCCCGTGCCCGGCACCCTCCCTTGCCCGATGGGTGAGGCAATGGTGGCCACCTCACCCCTACCCCTGCGGTAGAGGATGGGGCCCGCCCTACGCAGTCGGGTGGGAGGGTGAGGTTGACCTATTCGTTTACTGGCACGCCAGTCATTCGTCATAGTCGTTCGTCTCGCCGATCTCGAACTTGGGCGCGGCGATGGTATTGTCCGCCTCGACCCCGCCCGACCCGGCGAACCCGGCGCGCTGCACCGACTTGGAACGCAGGTAATAGAGCGACTTGATGCCCAATTCCCACGCCCGGAAGTGGAGCATCAGCAGGTCCCACTTCTCGACGTCGGCGGGGATGAACAGGTTCAGCGACTGCGCCTGGTCGATGTAGGGCGTGCGGTCGCCGGCGAGTTCGAGCAGCCAGCGCTGATCGATCTCGAAGCTGGTCTTGTAGCAATCCTTCTCCTCCACCGAGAGGAAGTCGAGATGCTGGACCGACCCGCCATGTTCGAGGATCGAGTTCCACACCGCGTCGCTGTTCTTCGATTTCTCGTTGAGCAGCTTTTCGAGATAGGGGTTCTTGACCGAGAAGCTGCCCGACAGCGTCTTGTGCGTGTAGATGTTGGCCGGGATCGGCTCGATGCACGCGCTGGTGCCGCCGCAGATGATGCTGATCGACGCGGTCGGCGCGATCGCCATCTTGCAGCTGAACCGCTCCATCGCGCCGGTGTCGGCGGCGTCGGGGCAGGGGCCGCGCTCGATCGCGAGCTGCATCGAGGCTTCGTCCGCCTGGCCCTTGATGTGCTTGAACATCCGCAGGTTCCACGACTTGGCCATCGCCCCCTCGAACGGCAGGCCGCGCGCCTGGAGGAAGGAGTGGAAGCCCATCACGCCGAGGCCGACCGAGCGTTCGCGGCTCGCGCTATAGGCGGCGCGCTCCATCCCCGGCTCGTGGCGGTCGATGTAATCCTGCAGGACGTTGTCGAGGAAGCGCATCACGTCCTCGATGAAGCCCTTCTCGTCCTTCCACTGGTCCCACGTCTCGAGGTTGAGGCTCGACAGGCAGCAGACCGCGGTGCGGTCGTTGCCGAGATGGTCGACGCCGGTCGGCAGCGTGATCTCGCTGCACAGGTTCGAGGTCGACACCTTGAGGCCCAGCTCGCGATGATGCTTGGGCATGTTGGAATTCACGTGGTCGGCGAAGACGATATAGGGCTCGCCGGTCTGCAGGCGGGTCTCGACCAGCTTCTGGAACAGCGAGCGCGCATCCACCGTCTGGCGGATCGTCTGATCCTTGGGGCTGCGCAGATGCCATTCCTCGCCGTTGCGCACCGCCTCCATGAAGGCATCGGTGAGCAGCACGCCATGGTGCAGGTTGAGCGCCTTGCGGTTGAAATCGCCCGAGGGTTTGCGGATCTCGAGGAATTCCTCGATCTCCGGATGGCTGATGTCGAGATAGCAGGCGGCCGAGCCGCGGCGCAGCGAGCCCTGCGAGATCGCGAGCGTCAGGCTGTCCATCACGCGGACGAAGGGAATGATGCCGCTGGTCTTGCCGTTGAGGCCGACCGGCTCGCCGATGCCGCGGACGTTGCCCCAATAGGTGCCGATGCCGCCGCCGCGGCTGGCCAGCCAGACGTTCTCGTTCCAGGTGTCGACGATGCCGTTGAGGCTGTCGGGGACCGAATTGAGATAGCAGCTGATCGGCAGGCCGCGCCCGGTGCCGCCGTTGGACAGCACCGGCGTCGCCGGCATGAACCACAGCTTCGAGATATAATCGTACAGGCGCTGCGCGTGTGCGGCATCGTCGGCATAGGCCGAGGCGACGCGGACGAAGAGGTCCTGATAGCTCTCGCCCGGCAGCAGATAGCGGTCGTTCAGCGTCTCCTTGCCGAAGTCGGTGAGCAGCGCGTCGCGGCTATGGTCGACCTCGACCGGATAGGGGCGGGCGCGGACTGCCTTGCTGCCGGTGCCGACCGCCTCGGTGGCGGGGGAGGCGGTGGTGGCGCGTGCCGCATCGGTGGTGGCTTCGCCGGCCGGTGCTTCGATCGTGTCGCTGGTCATTGCTTCACCCTGCGTGTCCCTGAAATCCATCGAAACCGATCCTTCGTTCTCTAAGTGTTCGAATCGGCGGTGCATTCTCATGCTACCACCAAGGCGGCCCGAGGAAGAGAACAAAATGAGCACATCGCGATGCCGCGGCTTGCCCGGTACCGATGCCCGATATGGGGATCGACGGTGTTCTCTACCAGCAATTGGGTCCGCCCCCGAACTCAACCCCCACAAGTTGTGGCAAACCGACGCGGCAGGCAAGGGGGTAATGCGGCGGAGCGAGGCCGGTTCCGCCCCGCCGGTGCACCCCGGCAGCGGACGATGCCGCACGACGCGCGGACTTCCGCGGGTTACGGAAAGCGCAAGGGAACGATGCGGGAACGAAAATTTTTAGTCCCGGCGAATCCGGACATGAATCGCGCGCCTAGCGGGTGGGACGGGACTAAGGTGGGACCGACATTCCGTCAAAATCCTCCCCCGCTAGGGCAGGGCTATCGCATATGAAGATTTCTGTGAGTCCGTCGTGTGCCAAACCCACCCCGTCACCCCGGACTTGTTCCGGGGTCCACCCCGCGGCGAGGAGAAAGGCTTGGTTCTGTACCGTCCTCTTGCGGCCCGGTGGACCCCGGAACGAGTCCGGGGTGACGAATCTCGTGAGGAAACCAATCGAGCCTTATCAGCATAGCCATATGAGATAGCCCTGCCCGCCAGGGGGAGGAATTACCTTACGCCGATGAAGGTCGATGGGGACTAGGTCGCGCGGCGGGCGACGCGGCCGGGCTGTGCCTGCTGGAGCCGGTCGAGGTTGAAATTCTCGGCGAAATGCAGCCCCGCCTTGCCGTCCTGCGCCCAGGCGACGCGGGCGGCGAACATCTGGTCCTCGACCAGTTCGATCAGCACGTCGAGCCCGACCGCCTCGTCGTCGATCGCGACGCCGTCGATCATCGCGCCGCTCGCGGAGATGTTGCGGATGCGCACGTCGCCCTGCGTGCGGCCGATCGCGAGCCGCGCCGAGCGCAGCATCTTGGTGCGCGGCGCGCGGCTCACCTTGTGGCCGACCGGCGCGGCCTGCACCGCGCCGCCGAGCTGTACGATCACCTCCGCATCGGCGATGCCGGCGCCGTAGACGAAGCCCTGGATATGGCTGCAGCCCAGGGTGCGGACGAGCTCGATCTCGTCCTGGATCTCGACGCCTTCGGCGGTCGTCTCCATGGCGAGCGTATCGGCGAGCGTGACGATGGCGCGGATGATCGCAGCATTGCGGTTGCCCGGCTGCGCGGCGCCGCGGACGAAGCTCTGGTCGATCTTGATCTTGTCGAACGGCGCGGTGCGCAGATAGCCGAGGCTGGAATAGCCGGTGCCGAAATCGTCGAGCGCGAGGCGGACGCCGAGCGCCTTCAGCGACCGGAACATCGCATCGGTCGCGCCGGATTCGTCGAGGAACACGCCCTCGGTGATCTCCAGCTCGAGCCGCGACGCGAGCAGGCCGCTGCGCGCCAGCGCCGAGGTGACGATCGCCGGGAAGGCGGGGTTGGCGAACTGGATCGGCGAGACGTTGACCGCGACGCGTACCGCCCGCGGCCAGCGCGCCGCGGCGTCGCAGGCGGTGCGCAGCACCCATTCGCCGAGCGCCTCGATCAGCCCGCATTCCTCCGCCACCGGGATGAAGTCGGCGGGCGAGATGCGGCCGCGCACCGGATGCTGCCAGCGCAGCAGCGCCTCATAGCCGGTAATCTCCTCGGTCGCGGTCGAGACCACGGGTTGATAATGGAGGTGGAAGCCGCCCTCCGCCAGCGCGGCGCGCATGTCGTCCTCCAGCGCCTTGCGGCTCTTCGCGCCCGACAGCATCTCCTCGGAGAAGAAGCGGTGGACGCCGCGGCCGTCTGCCTTGGCGGCATAGAGCGCGAGATCGGCGTTGCGGACCAGCTCCTCGGCATTGTCGCCATGCTGGGGGGCGATGGCGATGCCGATCGAACAGCCGATCGTCACCGTCGCGCCGGCGATGAAATAGGGCTGCGACAGCGCGGCGATCAGCTCCCGGGCGAGCGTCGTCAGCGTGTCGCGATGGTCGATCGCGGGCAGCAGCACCTTGAATTCGTCGCCGCCCAGCCGGCCGACCAGCCCGACCGCGCCGACGACGCGTTCGAGCCGCTGCGCGACCTGCTTGAGCAAGGCATCGCCGGCCTGGTGGCCGAGCGTGTCGTTGACCGCCTTGAACCGGTCGAGGTCCATCAGGAACAGCGAGGCGGGGCGCAGCACGCCGCCCTGCGGTTGCAGCGTCTTTTCGAGGCTCTGGCGCATGCGCTGGCGGTTGGCGAGGCCGGTGAGGCCGTCGAACAGCGCAAGGCGGGTGATCTCGGCATCCGACTTGCGCTTCTCGGTGAGGTCGCTGCCCGAGCCGATGAAGCCCTGGAAGCGGCCGAGATCGTCGATCACCGGCCGGCCCGAGATCGACCACCAGCGGTCGGGTTCGGTGCCGTCGGTGCTGCCGGTCGCGCAGACGGTGTAATCGGCGAACGAGGTGCGCGACGAGATGTGGAAGGCGAGGGTGCGTTCGGTGCCCGGCGAGGCGCTGTCCATCCGGAACACGTCGGTGAGCAGGCAGCCGCCGGGATCGCGATAGGGCGGGGCGAGCGCCGCGGCGACCTTGGCGGAGAGATAGGTGATGCGGCCCTGGCGGTCGGCCTCCCAGAACCAGCCGGTGCCATGGCCTTCGAATTCGGCGATCATCTTGACCGCGAGGCTGCCCTCGCGCGCGGCGGAGACGCGGCGCTGCACCGCGAGGCCGTCGAGCCGGGCGAGCCGCGCGGTGGCGACGCCGAGGCAGACGAGGAAGGCGAGCGCGACCAGCGCCGGCAGCACGCTGTCGGACAGGAGCGCGAGCATCAGCACCAGCCCGGCGCCGAAGCCGAGCGTCGCGGCGCGGACCGGGTGGAGGGCGATGCTGGTCATGCCGATCGCGCCGGCGAGGCCGACGAAGCAGCCGAGCTGGACCGGGCTGATCGGCAGCCGCGTCGACGCCCAGAGCAGCCAGAGCAGGGCGGCGGCGGCGACGGTGGCGCTCGCCACCAGACCGCGGGTGCGGACGTGCGGCGGCCAGCTGCGCGGCCGCGACGCCGCGAGCAGCGCATAGGCGGCGAGCGAGGGCAGCAGCAGCGCCGCGATGGCGACGACGATGCCGACCGGCGCGCCGTTGGTGGCGACGTCGCCCAGCGCCGCGCCGATCAGCACCGCGCTGGCGATTCCCTGCGCGGCGAGCGCGAACGGCCAGATCGTGCGGACGTGCGCGAGATGGCCGGCGTGCATCTGCGCCTCATGGTCGCTCTGCTCGCCGCCGAGACCGAGCAGGCGCAGCACCGGGACGGCGGGGATCTGATCGGGCGTGGGGGAGGGCAGGGGCATGACGCGCAAAATAACGTGTGATGGTTGAGAAAGCTTTGCGATCACGGGGGTTTTTGGGTCGCGGTGCCGGCGTTCGTCACCTCCGGGCAGAGGCGTGGGCGCGCGGTTTTTGGGGTACGTCAGGCATGTGCAGTGCTCCCGCGCAGGCGGGAGTCCGGGGTCACGTACGCTACGAGACGTTGTTTTGATTGGCCCTGGATTCCCGCCTTCGCGGGAATACTGAGGCGACATCGCGGGGTTTCGCGGACCTCCCGCCTCCGCCGGGGTGCGTCAGGCATGTGCAGTGCTCCCGCGCAGGCGGGAGCCCAGGGTCATGAACGCCATGAGACGTTGTTTTGCTTGGCTCTGGGTTCCCGCTTTCGCGGGAACACTGAGGGGGGCGACATCGCGGGGTCTCGCGGACCTCCGGCCTCCGCCGGGGTGCGTCGGGCATTCGGAGTGCTCCCGCGCAGGCGGGAGCCCAGGGTCACGTATGCCACGAGACGTTATTTTGCTTGGCTCTGGGTTCCCGCCTTCACGGGAACACTGGGAGGGGGCGGCATCGCGGGGTTTCGCAGAACGCTCGGCAAGTGCCGGGGACGACACCGGCTCCGGTCCGAAACGTGCCTTGGCGGCCATCCTTCCGGGCTTTAAGGCGGGCGCGAAGGAGCCCGCCCCGTGACCACGACCATCCGCGCCACCGACCTGATCGACAGCGTCGCCGATGCGCTGCAATTCATCAGTTACTATCATCCGATGGATTACATCCGCGCGCTCGGCGAGGCCTATCACGCCGAACAGAGCCCGGCGGCGAAGGATGCGATCGCGCAGATCCTGACCAACAGCCGGATGTGCGCCGAGGGGCATCGGCCGATCTGCCAGGATACCGGCATCGTCACCGTCTTCGTCAAATGGGGGCAGGATTGCCGGCTCGACAGCGACCTGTCGTTGCAGGAGGTGATCGACGAGGGCGTGCGGCGGGCGTACCTGCACCCGGAGAACAAGCTGCGCGCCTCGATCCTCGCCGATCCGGCGTTCACCCGGCGCAACACGCGCGACAACACGCCTTCGGTGCTCCACGTCGAGATGGTGCCGGGGTCGCGCGTGTCGGTCGACGTCGCGGCCAAGGGTGGCGGGTCGGAGAACAAGTCGAAGTTCAAGATGATGAACCCGAGCGACAGCATCGTCGACTGGGTGCTGGAGATGATCCCGCAGATGGGCGCGGGCTGGTGCCCGCCGGGGATGCTGGGCATCGGCATCGGCGGCACCGCCGAAAAGGCGATGCTGCTCGCCAAGCAATCGCTGATGGGTGCGATCGACATGGGGCAGCTCAAGGCGCGCGGGCCGAAGAACGATATCGAGGCGCTGCGCATCGAGCTGATGGACAAGGTCAATGCGCTCGGCATCGGTGCGCAGGGGCTGGGCGGGCTGTCGACGATCCTCGACGTCAAGATCCTCGACTGGCCGACGCATGCCGCGTCCAAGCCGGTGGCGATGATCCCCAATTGCGCCGCGACGCGCCACGCGCATTTCACGCTCGACGGCAGCGGCCCGTCCTATCTCGAGGCGCCGAAGCTCAGTGACTGGCCGCAGGTCGACTGGCAGCCGGACAGCGCCGCGATCCGCGTCGATCTCGACACGCTGACGCCCGAGGTGGTGGCGCAGTGGAAGCATGGCGACCGGCTGCTGCTCAACGGCAAGATGCTGACCGGGCGCGACGCCGCGCACAAGCGGATCGCCGACATGCTGGCCAAGGGCGAGCCGCTGCCGGTCGATTTCCGCGGGCGCGTGATCTATTATGTCGGGCCGGTCGATCCGGTCGGCGAGGAGGTCGTCGGGCCGGCGGGGCCGACGACGGCGACGCGGATGGACAAATTCACCCGCATGATGCTCGACCAGGGGCTGCTCGCGATGGTCGGCAAGGCCGAGCGCGGCCCGGCGGCGACCGAGGCGATCGCCGAGGCGAAGAGCGCCTATCTGATGGCGGTCGGCGGTGCGGCGTATCTCGTCGCGCGGGCGATCAAGGGGTCGAAGGTCGTCGGCTTCGAGGATCTCGGGATGGAGGCGATCTACGAATTCGAGGTCAGCGACTTCCCGGTCACCGTCGCGGTCGACAGCGCGGGGCAGAACGTCCATCAGCTCGCGCCTCTGGTGTGGCGCGAGAAGATCGCACGCGAGGGGCTGCTGACGCCGGCGTGAGCGGAGGCGGCAGTAGCGGGACGGGCCGAGCCATCGCCGCGGGCGGCGGTGGAACGGCGCCCGCGGCGGGTGGTTGGTTGGCCATCATGACGATGGGAGCCCTGCCATGAAGACGATCCTTGCCGCCGCGCTGATCCTCGCGCCGACGCTGGCGAGCGCGCAGACCGCCGATCCGGCACCGCAGACCGGCGCCGCCACCGGTACGTCGCAGGCCGGCGGTTGGCTGGGGCAGGCGCAGAGCCTGCTCGGCGGCGGCGGAGGGGCCGGGGCGCTGCCGCGGATCGGTTCGATCGGCGCGGGCAATGCCGCCGGGCTGCTCGGCTATTGCGTCAAGAACCGGTTGCTCGGCTCCGGTGGCGGCGCGTCGGGCGCGGCGGGTGTGCTCGGGCGGCTGACCGGGCAGAAGGACGTGCAGAGCCAGCCGGGCTATGCGGCGGGCCAGGCGGGGCAGGTGCAGGCGCCGGGCGGGCAAGCGCTGTCGCTCGACGGGCTGCGCGGGCAGGTGAAGAACCAGGTGTGCAATCTGGTGCTCAACCGGGCAAAGGCGTTCCTTTGACCCGGCTGCGGCCGCCGGTGGTCGTCGGCGACTGCGGGATCGCGAGCTGGAAGAACTTGCGGTCCACCATCATCACCGGGAAATTCACCGGCAGGCCCATTCGCGATATCTCCCGAAAGCCGTTCTTCTTGTAGAAACGGTGCGCGCTGTGGAAATCCCGCGCGGTACCGAGAAAGACGTTCTGCATCCCGCTTTGCCGGGCATGCTGCACCAGCGCATCGAGCAGCCCCACGGCGACGCCAAGCTCGCGACCGCGGGCATGCGCGGCGACGAACAGCTTGCGCAGCGCGCCGTTGCGTTTGGCGATGTCCTTGAGGCCGATCGTGCCGACGATCTCGTCGTCGCGCTCCGCCACCCAGAACCCGCCGGCGCCGGTCTGATAATAACTGTCGATCGCCAGCAGATCCGGCTGATCGTCCGCGGTGATGGGCATCCCGAACTCAACCTGCTGGATCGGCAGGATCAGCGCCGGGATCCTGTCCCTGTCCGGCGCGGCATAGGGGCGGATGATCGTTGCAGCCATGATCCCGTTATAGAGCCGTGCGCGCCGATGCGGTCGATCGGTGCGCGAACGGCGTTACCGGCGGCGGAAGAAGATCAGGAAGCTCGGCCGGTCGCGCACCGAGCTGAACGAGGACGCGGCTTGGTCGAGTCCAAGGGCTCGGGCGCGATCCGATAGCTGCGGGCCTTGCAGTCCGCTCATCACTCCGCCGTCCGCGTCGGGCGGCAGGCGGGGCGGGTAGGTGCCGGAGACTTCGCAGACCGTCGTGGCGCAGCGGACGGTGAGGGGGTCGCTGCCGATGTTCGGGATATCGGCGAAGGCGCGGCGTAAGTCGGTTTCCCGGCGTCCTGCCCAGCCCGCATCGCGTGCTTCGGCCCGAAACCGGGCGTGCAACTCCCGCGGGTCGCTGTCCAGCGGCGGGAGGTTGGCGGCGATCGGGTCATCTTGCGGTGACGATGAGGCGGCGGTCGGCTGCGGCGTGGGCGAAGCCGACGGGACGATCGGTGCCGTCGTCGTGGACGGCGGCATCGGGCTGGCGGGGATCACGCGGACAGGCGTCGTGTCCGGCGGGGAGGGCACGACCGGATGGCGGCTATCGATCCGCCAGCCGAGCAGCGCGATCAGCGCGACGGCGAGCGCGACGATTCCGATGCGAACTCCAGGCGACATCCCGTCCCTCCCGAAACCATATCCGGAAGGAACCTATCTTCGGACGCCGGCGAGTCAAAGCGGAAGTGCGGCCACGGCACGCTGGGCCAATGCGCCCTGCCCCAGATGTGAGAAGAGGGTGCCGTGCGCCTCCCGGCAGCCCGACACCCTCCAAACATGGTCAGCGGCCGGAGAGCTCCAGCCCGGGAAACCATGGGACCTCGTTCATCCTCGTCGTGCCGTTGATTGGGGGAGGATACCCCCCGACACGATTCAAACGGACGTCAGAAGCCGGTCCCCCGAACGAACCGAACCGAACTCACTGCTGAACCATGAGACATCGGATCACCTCCTTTCGCTTGTTGATAGCCATGTGACCGGACCCGGCCACACCCGCAATGTGCACATGCGCCGCGGTGGAAACAAGTCTTGTAATGCAGGGGTTTTTACGCGACGATTCCAACCCTCGCCGCCGCGTCAGCCGCGGCAGTCCTCGGTCACCCGCTCGATCTCCGCCCAGGCCGGCACGACCAGCGTCGGTGCGCCCGGCCGCTCGATCACGAAACGGCCGCGACTGAACCCCATCGCATCGAGCAGGCCGTCGTTGGCCGCCAGCGTCGCGGCGAGCGACGGCGGATTGCCGCCGTTCGGCTGGACCGGGAGCGCGCGCGCGATGCTGGTGGTGCGTATGGTGAGGGTGGTCGCGGTGCTGCCGTCGACCGACAGGATGATCTGGCGCCGGTCGCGGTCGCAGCGCAGCGCGAGGCGTGCGGGGCCGCCGGCGGGGGCGAAGCGCGCGATGCTGCCGCGCGTGTCGCGCTGCCAGATCCAGTCGCCCGGGGTCAGCGGCCAGTCGCGCCAGTCGGCACCGCGCGGCGTTGCGGTGACCGGCGGCGCGGGCAGCGCCACCACCGGCTTGGGCGCGGGGGCGGGCGGTGCCACCGGCTGGGGCACGCAGGCGCTCGCGGCGAGCAGCAGGGCGGTGGCGGAAAGGATGCGCATCGGGCGGCTTATGCGGGAAGGGCGGCGATGCCTCAAGCGGCGTGCGCGTGGAACCGGCGCGGGCAACGGGCGGTTCACCCGTCAACAACCAGGAGCATCCGATGTCGACCGACAGCCAGTCCACCACCGCTACGCAATTGCTCGTCCAGGCGAACGTCGCCCACACGCTGAAGGTGGAGAGCCGTGACGGCGATCAGGTCGGGTCGGTCTATGCGCTGATGGTGCACAAGGGCACGGGCCGGTCGACGCATGCGGTGCTCAGCCTCGGCGGCTTCCTCGGCATGGGCAAGAGCTTCTATCCGCTGCCCTTCGAGCTGCTCCAGTTCGATCCGGTGCGCGACCTCTACGTGGTGACGATCGACCGCCGTCTGCTCGAGGGCGGGCCGAGCTGGTCGAACAACGCGCCGGTGTTCGACCAGGCCTATGCCGATCGCGTCGCGAGCTATTACGGGGTGAGCGCGGCGAACCTGACGACGGGCTAAGCGGCGCGGGGGATGATATGATCGAGATCGGCCCGGTAAACCGACCGGGCCTCTTCGAGATCATAGTCGTTCTGCAAACCGAGAAAAAACGTCTCGCTCATGCCGAAGTAACGAGCCAGTCGAAGCGCGGACTCGGCATCGACCGGTGCGCGTTCGTTCAACAGCGCTTCCAGCTTCTCACGGGCGATCCCCGCGCCTGCGGCGACCTCAGCAGCGGATATCTCGCTGCCGATCAGGAAATCCTCACGGAGGATTTCGCCCGGATGGATGTTCGGCAGTCGCTCGCTATCATCGATGATAATCCTCGATGCGGACATCGATCGCGCTCCCGTCCTCCCAGCGGAAGGTGATCCTCCACTGGGCGTTGATGCGGATACTATATGTTCCCTTGCGGTCGCCCTTCAACTCCTCGAATCGACTGCCCGGCGGGATGAGCAGGTCGTGCGGGCTGACGATGCGGTTGAGCTGACGCAGCTTGCGAAGCGCAGGGCGCTGGATATCCGGCGGCAGCCTGCGGCTGCGGTTGCGGTTCCAAATGCGTTCCGTCTCGGCGTCGGCGAAGCTGCGGATCATGGAGCCATCCTTCCACCCGATCCGTAGTTTGTTGCCTGACCAATGTTACCGCCGTCGGACGGCGCTTACCGCCCGCCGCGCCGGCCGCCCATCCGCATCTTCTGTTCCTTGCCGTAGCGCGTCTTGCGGGTGCCGGGCTTGCCCTCGTTCGAGCGGCCCATGATCGGCGCCTTCTGCTCGTCGACGGGCAGGCCGAGTTCCTCGTTCTCCAGCTGGCGGATCTCGTCGCGCAGCCGGCCGGCTTCCTCGAATTCGAGGTCGCTCGCCGCCTTGCGCATCCGCTTTTCGAGATCCTCGATATAGGCGCGCAGATTGTGGCCGACCATGTGCGGCCGGTCCTCGTCGATCGGAATCGTGACCTGATCGCCCTGCGATACATGCGCGATGATGTCGCCGATGTTGCGCTTGATCGTCGTCGGCGTGATGCCGTGTTCGCGGTTATATTCCTCCTGCTTCTCGCGGCGGCGCGCGGTCTCGTTCATCGCCCGCTCCATCGAGCCGGTGATGCGGTCGGCATAGAGGATGACGCGGCCGTCGACATTGCGCGCGGCGCGACCGATCGTCTGGATCAGCGACGTCTCCGAGCGAAGGAAGCCTTCCTTGTCGGCGTCGAGGATCGCGACCAGCCCGCATTCGGGAATATCGAGCCCCTCGCGGAGGAGGTTGATGCCGATCAGCACGTCATAGACGCCGAGGCGAAGGTCGCGGATCAGTTCGATACGCTCCAGCGTCTCGACGTCCGAATGCATGTAGCGGACCTTGATCCCCGCCTCATGCATATATTCGGTCAGATCCTCGGACATGCGCTTGGTCAGCGTCGTCACCAGCGTGCGATAGCCGGCGGCGGTGGTCTTGTGGCATTCCTGGATCAGGTCCTGCACCTGTTCCTCGACCGGCTTGATCTCGACGGGCGGATCGATGAGGCCGGTGGGGCGGATGACCTGTTCGGCGAAGACGCCGCCGGTCTGCTCCATCTCCCAATTGCCCGGCGTCGCCGAGACGCTGACCGTCTGCGGGCGCATCGCGTCCCATTCGTTGAAGCGCAGCGGCCGGTTGTCGATGCACGACGGCAGGCGAAAGCCATATTCGGCGAGCGTGATCTTGCGGCGGTGATCGCCGCGCGCCATCGCGCCGATCTGCGGCACCGTCTGATGGCTTTCGTCGACGAACAGGACGGCGTTTTCCGGCAGATATTCGAACAAGGTGGGCGGCGGCTCGCCGGGGAGGCGGCCGGTGAGGAAGCGGCTGTAATTCTCGATCCCTGCGCAGCTACCGGTGGCGGCGATCATCTCGAGGTCGAAATTGGTGCGCTGCTCCAGCCGCTGCGCCTCGAGCAACTTGCCTTCGGCGACGAGTTCCTTGAGCCGTTCGGCGAGTTCGTGCTTGATCGCGTCGCCCGCCTGTTTGAGCGTCGGGCCGGGCGTGACGTAATGGCTGTTGGCGTAGACGCGCACGCTGTTGAGGCTCGCCACCTTCTTGCCGGTGAGCGGATCGAATTCGGTGATGTCCTCGATATCGTCGCCGAAGAAGGAGATTCGCCAGGCGCTGTCCTCGTAATGCGACGGGAAGATCTCGAGCGTGTCGCCCTTCACGCGGAAATTGCCGCGCGCGAAGGCGGCGTCGTTGCGCTTGTATTGCAGCGCGACGAGCTTGCGGACGATCTCGCGCTGGTCGACGGTCGCGCCCTTCTTGAGATCGAAGATCATCGCCGAATAGGTTTCGACCGAGCCGATACCGTAAAGGCACGACACCGAGGCGACGATGATGCAATCGTCGCGTTCAAGCAGCGAGCGCGTCGCCGAATGGCGCATCCGGTCGATCGACTCGTTGGTCGACGATTCCTTCTCGATATAGGTGTCCGAGCGCGGCACGTATGCCTCGGGCTGGTAGTAATCATAGTAACTGACGAAATATTCGACGGCATTCTCGGGGAAGAAGCTCTTGAACTCGCCGTAGAGCTGCGCCGCGAGGATCTTGTTGGGGGCGAGGATCAGCGCCGGGCGCTGCAATTCCTCGATCACCTTGGCCATGGTGAAGGTCTTGCCCGAACCGGTGACGCCGAGCAGCACCTGATCCTTTTCGCCGGCGCGCGCGGTCGCAGTCAGCTCGGCGATCGCGGTCGGCTGGTCGCCGCTCGGGCTATATTCGCTGACCAGCTTGAACGGGCGGCCGCCCTCGACCTTGTCGGGACGTGCGGGGCGATGCGGGACGAAGCTTTCGCCGGTTTCCGGCTCGGCGAGGCTGGTGCGGATCTGGATGGCCATATCGGGAACGGATATGGGGTAGCCGCCAGGGCTCGGCAATGACCGGCAGGGGCATGGCCAAGCTTTGCTTTGGTTGACCCGGCGGCGCGGGGTTCATAATGCGATCCCTTCGCAAACAACCCGAAGCCCGTCGCGCATGACCGATCTCCGTTCCCCCAAGACCCTGCCCGAGACCAAGGCGTTCGCGAACGTCAAGGTATTGTGGGTGCGCCACTGGAACGACCGGCTGTTCAGCTTCGCGGTCGAGCGGCCGGCGAGCTTCCGCTTCCGCTCGGGCGAGTTCGTGATGATCGGCCTGCCCGGCGACGGCGAGGGCGCGAAGCCGATCATGCGCGCCTATTCGATCGCCAGCCCGCATTATGCCGAGGAACTGGAATTCCTGTCGATCAAGGTCGAGGACGGACCGCTGACCTCGAAGCTCCAGCTGATCGAGCCGGGCGACGAGGTGTATATGGGCAAGAAGCCGACCGGTACGCTCGTCACCGATGCGCTGGTCGGCGGCAAGCGGCTGTTCTTCTTCTCGACCGGCACCGGCCTCGCGCCGTTCCTCAGCCTGGCGCGCGATCCAGACGTCTACAGCATGTTCGATCAGGTGATCCTGGTCCATTCGGTGCGGCAGGTCAGCGATCTCGCCTATCACGACGAATTGCAGGCGCGGCTCGCCGAGGATCCTTTGGTGTCGGACGAGGCGGCGACGCAATTCCACTATGTCCCGACGGTGACGCGCGAGCCGTTCCGCACCACCGGACGGATCGGCGACCTGATCGAGAGCGCCGCGCTGTTCGGCGATCCGGTGCAGGGGGCAAAGAAGCTCGACCCCGAGACCGACCGGATCATGCTGTGCGGATCGATGGCGATGATCCGCGAGACCGCGGCGATGCTCGACGGGCTGGGGTTCGAGGAAGGCTCGAACGCCAAGGCCGGGACGTATGTGATCGAGCGCGCGTTCGTGGATTGATGCCAGTTCCCTTCTAGGTTTGGTACGCGAGCAAAATGGAAACCTGTCATCCCCGCGAAGGCGGGGATCTATAACCTCGGACGTCTGGCAAGAGCCGCGGCATCAGCGTGTATGGATCCCCGCCTGCGCGGGGATGACAATTATGGTCAGGGCAGCGCCTTCACCTCCGGCGTGTCGAGGCAGCGCATCATCTCGGGCGGGGTCATCGGTTTGCCCGCTGCCAGCTTCGCATAGGGCGCGATCTCGAACGGCACGCCGAGTCGTTCCGCGGTGAAGCCGCTGCCGCCGGTGCAGCGCATCGCCGCGGCGAGCATTTTCGGCGGCGTGTCATAGCCTTCGTAGGACAGGCGGAACGTCCCCCAGTGGATCGCCAGCGACCGCGCCGCGCCGAGGCGCTGGTGGATCAGCGCCGCCTCCGCGGGGCCGACATGGCTGCCCGAGGACATCTGCCCCGGCTGGAAGCGGAAGGCGCCGATCGGGATCATCGCGAAGCGGATCGGGCCATAGGCCGCCGCCTCGCCCGGCCACAGGCCGTCGCCGAAGCCGGTGTCGCCCGCGAAGAACAGATTGCCGCCGCTCGGCAGGCGGACGACGAAGCTCGACCAGAGCGCGCGGTTGCGATCGGTGAACCAGCGGCTGCCCCAATGATGGTTGCGCGTGACGAACACCTGCGCGCGGTCGCCGGGGCACCAGCTGTCGGGATCGCAGCGGATGTCGCGGCTGGTGTCCTTCAGCCCGGCGGCGGTCAGCGTCGCGCTGCCGCCCCAGTCGAGCCCGAGCGCCTTCGCGCCGGTCTGGCCGACGACGCTGTCGTTGCCGAGGCTGGTGACGATCGCCGGTGCGTCGCGCCGCCACAGCCGTTGCAGCGTCGCCTTGTCGAGATGGTCGTAATGGTTGTGGCTGAGCAGGACGAGGTCGATCTTCGGCAGGTCCTCGAACCGCACGCCGGGCGCGGCGACGCGCGCGGGGCCGAAGCCGAGCGGGCCGGCGCGGTCGGCATAGACCGGGTCGGTGAGGATATTGAGGCCCTGCGTCTGGATCAGCACGGTGGCGTGGCCGATCCACGTCACCACCATCCGCTCGCCGTCGACGCGCGCGGCGGGTTTCGATGGCGCGACCGGGACCTGCGCCGGCCAGACCGGGCGGCCGTCGCGGCCGGTGAGCTGGCGCCACAGGAAGCCGCCGCGGCTGCCGCCGCCGGGCAGGCCCTGCGTGTCGCGGTCGTTGTCGGGATTGAAGAAGCGCGCGCCGTCGTAGTGATCGGTCGCCGGGCCTTCGTAATAGAGCCGATCGAGAAAGCGCGGCACGATCGTCACCGCGAGGCCGGTGACGACGATCAGCAGCACCAGGATCGCGGCGGCAATTCTCGTTATGCGCGCTGTCATCGTCCTGATCCCGATCAATATGGCGGAGGGGTGGAGGTGGAACGGCGGATATCCGTACGGCGGAACGCTTGCGCGTCGCCGCTACGGCCCTAGCATCGCTCGAAAAGCACAGGGGGTTCCATGCGTCGGATGTTTCTTGCCGTTCTGCTCGCCGCGTCGGCCTCGACCGCGATCGCGAAAACGCCGCGGGTCGAGGAGATGTCGCTCGAACAGGTGCAGGCGCTGATGACCGCGGGCAAGGCGTCGAGCGTCGAGGTGACGCGCGCCTATCTCGACCGGATCGCGGCGATGGATCGCAAGGGGCCGACGCTGCGCAGCGTGATCGCGGTCAACCCGGACGCGCTGGCGCAGGCGAAGGCGCTCGACGCCGAGCGCAAAGCGGGGCGCATCCGCGGGCCGCTGCACGGCGTGCCGGTGCTCATCAAGGACAATATCGAGACCGCCGACCCGATGGCGACGACCGCGGGCAGCCTGGCGCTCAGGGACAATGTCACGCGCCGCGACGCACCGGTGGTGGCGGCGCTGCGCGCGGCGGGCGCGGTGATCCTCGGCAAGACCAACCTCAGCGAATGGGCCAATATTCGTTCCAGCCATGCGATGAGCGGGTGGAGCGCGGTCGGCGGGCTGGTGCGCAACCCCTATGCGCTCGACCGGACCGCATGCGGATCGTCGTCGGGATCGGGCGCGGCGGTGGCGGCGAGCTTCGCGGCGGCGGCGGTGGGGACGGAGACCGACGGGTCGGTGGTCTGTCCGTCGTCGATCAACGGGCTGGTCGGGCTGAAGCCGTCGATCGGGCTGGTCAGCCGCACGCACGTCGTGCCGATCAGCCATTCGCAGGATACGCCGGGACCGATGGCGCGCAGCGTGCGCGATGCGGCGATCCTGTTCTCGGCGATGGTCGCGGCCGATCCCGCGGATCCGGCGACCGCCGGCGCGGTAAGCCGCGACTATGCCGCGGGCCTGTCGGTGAGCGCGCTGTCGGGGGTGCGCGTCGCCGTGGTGCGGCCGGAGGGACTGTCGGTCGAGGTGACGGCGACATTCGATGCCGCGCTCGCGGTGCTCAAGGCGGCGGGCGCGGTGCTGGTGCCGGTCGATCCGCCCAAGCTCGATGGCGTCGGCGACGCCGAATTCACCGTGCTCAAGACCGAGTTGAAGGCCGATCTCGACGCCTATCTGGCGACCACCCCGCCGGCGGTGACGGCGCGGACGCTCGACCAGCTCATCGCGTTCAACCGCGCGCATGCCGCCGAGGAGATGCCCTTCTTCCAGCAGGAGACGTTCGAGGCGGCGGCGCAGACCAAGGGGCTGGGCGATCCGGCGTACAAGGCGGCGCGGGCGAAATCGCTGCGACTGGCGAGCGAGGCGATCGACGGCATGCTGCGCCGCGCGGGCGCGACATTGCTGGTCGAGCCGACCTATGCGCAGGCGTGGCTGAGCGATCCGGTGTACGGCGATCAATATGGCGGGCCGTCGTCGTCGGAGCTGCCGGCGATCGCGGGCTATCCCAACCTCACCGTGCCGATGGGGCTCGCCAAGGGGTTGCCGGTCGGACTGTCGTTCATCGCCACCAAGGGCGGCGAGGCGACGGTGCTGGGCGCGGGCTATGCCTATGAACAGCGGGCCAAGGCGCGGGTGGCGCCGCTTTATCTGCCGCAGGCGGACGTCGGCGAGGGGGTGGACGGGCGGCGGTAGGGGCGACGACGGTTCGTAGGGTTTTATCACCCGTCACCCCGGACTTGTTCCGGGGTCCACTTTGCGGCGAGGAGACGGGCTTGAGGCTTGAGCGCGCGCTTGCGGCCCGGTGGACCCCGAAACAAGTCCGGGGTGACGGAGTGGGTGTGGAGAGGGCGAAGCTTGCACGATCCATCATTGGCCTGCTCCATATCCCCCGCATCGAAGCACTTGCCACAGAGGCTTTGAAGCCGGGCGATCCGCGGCTAAAGGCGCGCGCATGACCGACTCCATCGCCACCGCCGCGCTGCTCGCCAAGGCCGAGACGCTGACCGACGCGCTGCCCTATCTGCAGCGCTATGCGGGCAAGACCTTCGTGGTCAAATACGGCGGCCATGCGATGGGTGATCCCGAACTGGCGCGGGACTTTGCCGAGGATGTCGTGCTGCTCAAGGCGGTCGGCATCAACCCGGTCGTCGTCCATGGCGGCGGGCCGCAGATCGGCGCGATGCTCAAGCGACTCGGCGTCGAATCGCGCTTCGTCGACGGGCTGCGCGTCACCGATGCGGAGACGGCGCGGATCGCGGAGATGGTGCTCGCCGGGTCGATCAACAAGGAAATCGTCGCCTGGATCGGCCAGGCCGGCGGCCGCGCGGTCGGCATCTCGGGCAAGGACGCTAATCTCGTCACCGCGAAGAAGGTCGGGCGCGAGACGCCGGACACGTTGCAGGGGATCGAGCGTCACGTCGACCTCGGCTTCGTCGGCGAGCCGGTGGCGGTCGACCGGACGATCATCGATACGCTGTCGGCGAGCGGCATCATCCCGGTGATCGCGCCGATCGCGATGGGCGCCGATGGCCAGACCTACAATATCAACGCCGATACGATGGCGGGGGCGATCGCCGGGGCGCTCGGCGCGGCGCGCTTCTTCCTGCTCACCGACGTCGCGGGGGTGCTCGACAAGCAGAAGACGCTGCTGACCGATCTCGATCCGGCGCGGATCGCGGCGCTCAAGGCGGACGGCACGATCTCGGGCGGGATGATCCCCAAGGTCGAGACCTGCGTCGCCGCGGTCGAGGCCGGTGTCGACGCGGCGGTGATCCTCGACGGCCGCGTGCCACATGCGATGCTGCTCGAAATCTTCACGTCGGAAGGCGCGGGGACGCTCGTCCACGCCTGAGTCCCGACCGGGCGGCTCAGTGCGCCGCCCGCCAGCGCCGCGCGAACGCCGCTTGCCAGAGCATCAGCAGCGGCACCGCGCCCAATTCCATCGCGAAGCCGAACAGATGGCCGGGCGACGGCGCGCCGACCGCGCCCAGCGACACGACACGCGACAGGCCGCCCGCGACGACGAGCGCGCCGAGCAGGCGGAAACGCGGGCCGGTCGCCTCGATCCGCGGCACGCAGCTCGCGAAGGCGATGCCGACCCCGAGGAAGATGCCCGAGATATAGCGGAAATGGCTGTCGAGATCGGTCGGGATCACCGGCGGATGGCCGAGGAAGCCGGGCCCGTGCAGCACGCTCTGCCCGCCGACCGACAGCGGTACGAAGCAGGCGAGCGCCACCACCGCCTGCAACAGACGGCGCTCGGCGGCGAGGCTCACGACAGGATCTCCTTGCGGACGTGGATCGCGCGCAGCGACACGCGCACCTCCCACATGAAGGCGGTGAGGCAGCAGATCAGCAGCGTCACCGCGACGATGAAGACCAAGGCGATCCAGGTGCCGATATGGAATTTGGCGATATTGGCGATGAACAGCAAAGCGATGACGACGCAGGCCATCACCGCGCTGGATACAGACAGGAATAGCGCTGCGTTGATGATCGACATGCGTTCGTCGAGCAATTTCAGCTCCCAGACGTCGCGGGCGCGGTCGGCGCCGCTCTCGGTGCCGAGCACGCGCTCTTCGAGGATGCGGGCGCGGTCGATGACGCGGGCGAGCCGCCCGGCGAGGACGTTGAGGATCTGGCCGATCGCCGCCAGCATGAACACCGGCGCGAGCGACAGCTGGATCGTCTGCGCGATCGTCGAAACCTGGAAGAACACTGGCATGGCCCCATCATAGGGCGCGCCGCGCGAGGCGAAAGGGTGCACGGCTCGCCGCAATCTGCACCGATTGGTAAGGCGTGGCGGTTAGATGCGCCGGGGTGACCGAAGCGATGCTCCTTGCCGAATTCCAGCGGCTGCCGCCGGTGGCGCGCGCCACGATCGGCGATGGGCTGTCCGCGGCACTCGACGACGTCGCCGCGCGCGCCGCGGCGAGCCATGGTTTCCTGCGCTACGGCTGGTTCGCCGCGGCGCTGGGCGCTTATGGCGGGCGGGCGCGGACGCTGCTGGTCGAGGAGGACGGCGTGCCGACCTGCGCGCTGCCGTTCGTCGGCGTCGGGCCGGGCTGGGCGCGGCTGGCGGCGGTGCCGGGCAGCTATTGGCCGTTCCGCAGCTTTCCGCTCGCCGCCGGGGCAAGCGAGGCGACGCTGCGCGCGGCGCTGGCGACGCTGGCGGGCGCGGTCAACGGATTGCGGATCGGCCCGGTCTATGACGGCGATGCGGCGGCGGCACCGCTGATCGCGGCGGCGCGGGCGAGCGGCTGGGCGGTGCTCGACCGGTTCGTCGCCGACAGCTGGCTGCTCGACATGGCGGCGTTGCAGACGGAGGGATGGCCACGCGGCTCGACGCTGCGCAAGAACCGCTTCCATGAGAAGCATCTCGCCAGCCACGGCGTGACGGACTGGCGGTTCGTCAGCGGCGCGGACTGGGCGGCGGCGTTCGACGCACTCGCGCAGATCGAGGCGGTAAGCTGGATCGCGGCGCGCACCGATGGCTCCGACGCGAAGTTCACCACCACCGGCCACGGTGCCTTCTGGCGCGCGGCCTCGGCGGATCCGGTGATCGCCGGCATGTTGCGCGCGGCGTTGCTGACGATCGACGGCACGCCCGCAGCTTTCTCGTTCGACATCGATGCGGGCGACCTCAAATATGCGATCGCGAACAGCTACGACCCCGCTTACGCGAAACATTCGCCGGGCAAGTTGCTCTATTACCGCAATCTGGTCGAGGCGTTGGGCCGCGGCATCACCCGCGTCGATTGGGGTGCGGGGGACAGCGGCTACAAACAAGTGATCGGCGCCGACAAGGGGCCGGCGATCCGCGACTGGTTGCTGCTGCGGCCCGGACTGCCGGCGCTGGTCGGGCGGTTGGCGCGCGGCGCGTGGCGGCGATCGGGGCAGGGCGGCTAGACGCACCCCTTCGGCCTGCTTAGGCGTTGGCGGATCATGCTCGTATTCCTCGATTTCGAAGCCTCGTCGCTCGCCAAGCTGAGCTATCCGATTGAGGTCGCCTGGGTATGCGAGGACGGGAGCGAGGAAAGCCATCTGATCCGGCCGGCGGCGCAATGGACCGACTGGGACGCGGCGGCCGAGGCGATCCACCATATCCCGCGTGCGCGGCTGGAGGCGGAAGGGACTCCGCACGACGTCGTCGCGCGGCGGATGATCGAGACGCTGACCGGGCACGAGCTGTTCGCGAGCGCGCCGTCGTGGGACGGCAAATGGCTGAGCGCGCTGCTGCGTGCGGCGAAGCTGCCGCGCCACGCGCTGCGGTTGCGCGATACCGAGGACGCGCAGCGCGATACGGCGACGGCGATCCTGCGCGACGTCGTGCCGGCGGAGCTGCTCGGGCGTGCGGTGGCGGAGGTGGTGACGCTCGCCGAGGTGCGCGACCGCGACGTACCGGCGCATCGCGCGCTGGCGGATGCGCGCGACGAATGGGAGCGCTGGTGCGTGGTGAAGCGCGCGGCGGAAGCGCGGGCGGCCGAGTAAGTCCTCCCCCGCAAGGGGGAGGGGGACCGTTCAGCGTCAGCCGAATGGTGGAGGGGGAGGTAAGGGTGGAAGCCTCATTACAAAGCTCCCACCCTTACCTCCCCCTCCGTCACGGCTTCGCCGTGCCACCTCCCCCTGGCGGGGGAGGACTGATATGAGGCTCCCCATGGCCGAGATCATCAACCTGCGTCTGGCGCGCAAGGCGCGCGATCGTGCCGCCGCGGCGCGGGCCGCCGAAGCCAATCGCGCCAAATTCGGGCGAAGCAAGGCCGAGCGTGCCGCCGAGGCCGCCGAGCGCGAACGCGCGGAGCGGATCGTCGACGGCGCGAAGCTGGACGACTGACGCGGATCAGCGCGGGCGGCGGACCCGCCATGCCATCAGCGCGACCAGCGCGGCCAGCCCGAACCAGGTCAGCGCATAGACCAGATGGCTGTTGTGGAAGCGGACGACGGTGAGGCCGCCACGCGGCCAGCCGCTCTTCGGTTCGCTAGCATCGATGAAATAGGGAGCCACCTGGCCGAGGTGCCTGGCCGCGGCGATACCGGCGACGTCGCGCGAATACCAGCGGTCGGCGGCGGGGTCGTTGCTGCGCAGGAAGCCGCCGCCCGGCTCGGTGAGGCGGAGCAGGCCGCGCACCGTCTGCGGCGCGGGGGAGGGGGCGACGCGGCTGCGCTGGTCGCCGGGGACGAAACCGCGGTTGATCAGCAGCGCGAAACCACGGTCGGTGTCGAAGGGGGTGAGTACCCAGAACCCGCCGCCGAGTTCGGTCACGGCCTGCACATAGGTGTCGGCGCCGGTGCGGTAGTGGCCGGTCGCGACGACCGGCCGATAGGCGTTGCCGGTGCCGAGGCCGGGCCAGTCCGTTGGCCCCGGCGCCGGAACCGGCGGGCTGGTGAGCTGGCGCTTGGTATGCGCGATAAGCGCGAGCTTCCACGTCCGCCGTTCGAGCTGCCAGATGCCGAGGCCGATCAGCAGCGCGATGACAACCAGCATGACGCCGGTCGCCCATCCCCGGCGGGACGCGGTGGTGCTCACATCGCGCCCGCGTCCATGCTGGGCATCATGTTCGTGTTCATATGATACATGACCCAGAGCGAGCCGGCGAGACAGATCGTCAGGACGATGATCGTGAAGATCAGCGCCATCAACGTCCAGCCATTCTCCGACTTGGAGTTCATGTGCAGGAAATAGATCATGTGGACGACGATCTGCACCAGCGCGAACACCATGACGATACCCGCAGTGATCCGCGCGTCGGCGATGACGCCGCTCATCACCAGCCCGAACGGAATGGCGGTGAGGATCACCGACAGGATGAAGCCGATCAGATAATCCTTGCGGCTGCCGTGCGCGCCTTCGGACGAATGACCGTGGCCGTGCGCGTTATCGTGCGCGTCGTGACCGTGATGCGTGTCCGCGCTCATCGCAGCACTCCCAGCAAATAGACGAAGGTGAAGACGCCGATCCAGATCACGTCGAGAAAGTGCCAGAACAGCGACAGGCATTGCAGGCGACGCTGGTTGGCGGCGATCAGCCCCTTGCGGCCGACCTGCACCATCAGCGTCACCAGCCAGATGATGCCGAAGGTGACGTGCAGGCCGTGCGTGCCGACGAGCGTGAAGAAGGACGACAGAAAGGCGCTGCGCTGCGGCCCGGCGCCTTCGTGGATCAGCGTCGAGAATTCGTAGAGCTCGATGCAGAGGAAGGCGAGGCCGAACAGGCCGGTGATCGCCAGCCAGCCCTGCACGGCGCGGACCTTGCCGTCGTTCATCGCCAGCATGGCGAAGCCGTAGGTGATCGACGACAGCAGCAGCATCGAGGTGTTGAGCGCCACCAGCGGCAGCTCGAAGATCTCGTGCGGCTGCGGGCCGCCGGCATAGCTGCCGCCGTAGACGCCATAGGCCGCGAACAGCATGGCGAAGATCAGGCAGTCGCTCATCAGGTACAGCCAGAAGCCCAGCATCGTGCTGCCGCCGGCGTCGTGATGATGTTCGTCGGTCTCGTAGAAGACCGGGGCCTGTGTGCCCGGGGGAATGGTTGCTTCGCTCATGGTCCTCAGGCCCCCGCGACCGCTGCGTGCGTGGTCAGCTGCCGGGTATGATCGTCCTCGGCGGCGGTGACTTCGGCAGCGGTGATGTAGAAATCGCGGTCATAGTTGAAGGTGTGGCCGATCGCGACCGCCAGCAATCCGACGAACGCCAGCGCGGCGAGCCACCAGATGTACCAGATCATCGCCAGGCCGACGACCATCGACAGGCCGGCCAGGATGATGCCGGCGCCGGTGTTGCGCGGCATGTGGATGTCGCGGAAGCCGGTGATCGGCCGTTCGGCGCCGTTCGACTTCATGTCGTACCAGGCGTCCAGGTCGCGGACGACGGGCGTGAAGGCGAAGTTGTACGCCGGCGGCGGCGACGAGGTCGCCCACTCGAGGCTGCGGCCGTTCCACGGATCACCGGTGAAGTCGCGCAGCGCCTCGCGGTTGCGGAAGCTGACGTAGAACTGGATCAGGAAGGCGGCGATGCCGACCGCGATCATCGCGGCGCCGATCGCGGCAATGATGAACCAGATCTGCAGCGACGGGTCCTCGAAGTGGCGCAGGCGACGCGTCACGCCCATCAGGCCGAGCACGTAGAGCGGCATGAACGCGACGTAGAAGCCGATGACCCAGAACCAGAAGCTGATCGTGCCCCACTTCTTGTCGAGCTTGAAGCCGAACGCCTTCGGGAACCAATAGTTGATCCCGGCGAACATACCGAACAGCACGCCGCCGATGATCACGTTGTGGAAGTGCGCGATCAGGAACAGCGAATTGTGCAGCACGAAATCAGCGGGCGGTACTGCAAGCAATACGCCGGTCATGCCGCCGATGACGAAGGTGATCATGAACGCGATCGTCCACATCATCGGCAGTTCGAAGCGAATCCGGCCCTTGTACATCGTGAACAGCCAGTTGAAGATCTTGGCCCCGGTCGGGATCGAGATGATCATCGTGGTGATGCCGAAGAACGAATTGACGCTCGCGCCCGACCCCATGGTGAAGAAATGGTGCAGCCAGACGAGATAGGCGAGGATGGTGATGACCAGCAGCGCGTAGACCATCGACGTATAGCCGAAGAGGCGCTTGCCGCAGAAGGTCGAGGTGACCTCGCTGAACACGCCGAACGCCGGCAGGATCAGGATGTAGACCTCCGGGTGGCCCCAGATCCAGATCATGTTGACGTACATCATGGGGTTGCCGCCCATGGTGTTGGTGAAGAAGTGCGTGCCGACGTAGCGGTCGAGGCTGAGCATCGCGAGCACCGCGGTCAGCACCGGGAAAGCGGCGACGATCAGCACGTTGGTGGCGAGCGCCGACCAGGTGAAGATCGGCATCTTCATCAGGCTCATGCCCGGCGCACGCATCTTGACGATCGTCGCGAGCAGGTTGACGCCCGACAGCAAGGTCCCGACGCCGGCGATCTGCAGCGACCAGATGTAATAGTCGACGCCGACATCGGGCGAGTAATCGAGCCCCGACAGCGGCGCCATCGCCAGCCAGCCGGTGCGCGCGAACTCGCCGACGAACAGGCTGGCCATGACGATCGCGGCACCCGCGGCGGTCATCCAGAAGCTGAAATTGTTGAGGAACGGGAAGGAAACGTCACGCGCGCCGATCTGGAGCGGGACGACATAGTTCATCAACCCGGTGACGAAGGGCATCGCCACGAAGAAGATCATGATGACGCCGTGCGCGGTGAACACCTGGTCGTAATGGTGCGCGGGCAGGAAGCCTTCGTTGGGGCCGAACGCCATCGCCTGCTGCGCGCGCATCATGATCGCGTCGGAGAAGCCACGCAGCAGCATGACGATACCGAGGATCATGTACATGATCCCGATCTTCTTGTGGTCGACCGAAGTGAACCATTCCTTCCACAGATAGCCCCAGACCTTGAAATAGGTCAGTGCGGCGATCAGCGCGGCGCCACCCATCGCGACGACCGCGAAGGTGCCGATCAGGATCGGTTCGTGGATCGGGAAACTCTCGAGCGTCAGGCGCCCGAAAATCGTCTTGAGCAAAGCATCGGACATCAGGTCGGTCCTACGAACGGGCGGCGGCGGTGAGGCCGGTCAGCATGGCGGGCAGCGGGGCGGCGGAGGTCATCGAGCGATTGTCTTCGTTGCCGGGTTTGTTGCTGCCGGGCGGGGCGGGACGGGGGGCGTTACGGTGCGGGCTGCTGCCCTTCTCCTCGGGCTCCTTCTGCAAGGCGCCCTTCGATTCGCTGCCACGCATATGGCCGCTGTCGTTGACCGGGCTGCCGTGCCCGCTGTCGCGATGCGGGTCCCTGGCGCCGTCCTTCATCATCGTCGCCTGCATGCAGGTCTCGCCCGGCTTGGTGCACATGCCGAGGATGCGGTCGAACAATTGCGGCTGGAACGCGGCGTAGCGGATCGCCGGCACCTTCTCGCTCGGCTTTTCGAGCTGGATATAGGTCGCCATGTCGAGCTTCGCCGGCGCGCTGCGCGCCTCCGAGGCCCATTTGGCAAAGCCGGCGTCGTCGACGCTGTCGACGGTGAAGTGCATGTCGGAGAAGCCGGCGCCGCTATAGTTGGCGGACAGGCCCTCGAACCGGCCCGGCTTGTTGAGCACGGCGTGCAGCCGCGTCTCCATGCCCGGCATCGAATAGATCATGCCGGCCATCGCGGGGACGTAGAAGGTGTTCATCACCGACGACGAGGTGATGCGGAAGCGGACCTGGCGGTTCATCGGCAGGACCAGCTCGTTGACCGTCGCCACGCCCTGTTCGGGGTAGATGAACAGCCACTTCCAGTCGAGCGACACCACCTGGATCTCCAGCGGCTTGTCGGTCTTGGCCAGCACCTTGCCCGGCTCCAGCCGTGCCAGCGGGCGATAGGGGTCGAGCGCATGGGTGCTGATCCAGGTCAGCGCGCCGAGCGCGATGACGATCATCAGCGGCGCCGACCAGATGATCAGCTCCAGCCCGGTCGAATGGTCCCAATGCGGCTCGTAATCCGCCTCTTCGTTCGTGTGGCGGTATTTCCACGCGAACAGGATGGTCAGCGCGATCACCGGGACGATGATCAGCAGCATCAGGCCGGTCGACCACAGGATCAGATTGGCCTGCTGGCGCGCGACGTCGCCGGACGGGTTCATCACCACCCAGTCGCACCCGCCCAGCAGGGCAGGCGCAAGGAGTGCGACGGCAGTGCGCATGGCGCGTGCACGACGGGGCGGGAGGGGGGAGAACGGGAAGGTTCGCATCGTCAGGTCCGGTACGCCTGTGTGCTGCACCGCAAAATAGGACATTTTGTCCTATCCCCGTGCGCCGCCGGCTGCGGTAAGGGGTCATGTTGGCGCTGCGTCCGAAACCGGGTGCGGCGCGTTGATGACTGACGGCCCTCGGGCTGCGAGACGACAGGACTGCGATACATGTCAGTGGCTTCCGCCCATTCCGGATCGCTCGAACGCGATGCACGTGCCGTCAACACGCAGGGGGACCATGAGGTCCACCCGGGTGAGATCGCGATCGGCGTCATCATCGGGCGCACGTCGGAATTCTTCGACTTCTTCTGCTATGCGATCGCCTCGGTCATCGTCTTTCCGGCGCTGGTCTTCCCGTACGTCGACCGGCTGACCGGCACGCTCTATTCGTTCGCGCTGTTCCCGCTGGCGTTCATCGCCCGCCCGATCGGCACGCAGATCTTCATGTGGGTCGATCGCGAACACGGCCGCGGCACCAAGCTGACGATCGCGCTGTTCCTGCTCGGCACCTCGACCGTGTCGCTCGCCTTCCTGCCCGGCTATGCCGAGGTCGGCGTGTGGTCGGCGATCCTGCTCGCCGCCTTTCGCATCGGCCAGGGCCTCGCGCTCGGTGGTGCCTGGGACGGTCTCGCCTCGCTGCTCGCGCTCAACGCGCCGCCGGAGAAGCGTGGCTGGTATGCGATGGTGCCGCAGCTCGGTGCGCCGCTCGGGCTGATCGTGGCGAGCGCCTTGTTCGCCTTCCTGCTCGCCAACATGGAGGGCATCGACTTCCTGTCGTGGGGCTGGCGCTATCCGTTCTTCGTCGCCTTCGCGCTCAACGTGGTGGCGCTGTTCGCGCGGCTGCGCATCGTCGTGACGCCGGAATACAGCCGGCTGTTCGAGACGCGCGAGCTTACCCCCTCGCGCGTCACCGCGACGGTCAAGGCGCAGTGGCGCAACATCGTCATCGGCGCGTTCGCGCCGCTCGCCAGCTTCGCGCTGTTCCATATGGTGACGGTGTTCCCGCTGTCGTGGATCGCGCTCTACACCAACGAGGATATCGCGCGCTTCCTGGGGATCGAGATCATCGGCGCCTTCTTCGGGCTCGGCGCGGTGGTGATTTCGGGCCTGCTCGCCGACCGGATCGGGCGGCGTTCGGTGCTCGGCTATACCGCGGCGGCGATCGCGGTGTTCAGCGGCTTCGCGCCGCAGCTGCTCGCCGGGGGCGATGCGGGCGAGCTGGCGTTCATGATCGGCGGCTTCGTGCTGCTCGGCCTGTCGTTCGGCCAGTCGTCGGGCGCGGTGACCAACAATTTCCCCAAGCGGGCGCGCTATACCGGTGCGGCGCTGACGTCGGACCTCGCGTGGCTGTTCGGCGCGGGCTTCGCGCCGCTCGCCGCGCTGGTGCTGGCGAGCCAGTTCGGGCTGCTGGCGGCGGGCGGGTACCTGCTGTCGGGCGCGTTCGCGACGCTGGTGGCGCTGGGGCTCAACAAGGAGCTGGCGCGGCGGCTGGATTGATCCGGCGGCGGGGGTGACCTCCAGCGCTGTCCTCCTGTTTTGCGAGGAAGCAACGCCGTCCAAACTCCTCCCCCGCCAGGGGGAGGTGGCAGGCCGAAGGCCTGACGGAGGGGGAGGATACGGTGGGCTTGCCGTATGTGGAGACGCCCCCTCCACCACCCGGCTATGCCGGGCGGTCCCCCTCCCCAGCTAAAGCGAGGGAGGAATTAGTCCCGGCCGAGGCCGGTCATGTCGCCGCCGGGGCCGGTGCCTGCGCCGCCGAAGCCACCACCCGCGCCGCCCATGCCGCCACCGCGGCGGCCGCCGCCGCCGTGATGGCCGCCACCACCGCCGCCACGCCCGCCGCCGCGACTCATCGCCGCGGCGCGGCCGGTGACGTGGGGCAGTTCGTCCCAGCTCAATTTGCCGTCGTGGTTCTTGTCGAGCGAGGCGAAGCGCTTGTCGGCGGCGTCGGCGAATTCGCGCGCGTCGACGCCGCGGTTGAAGTTGCGGTCCGCGGCAGTGACCGGCTCGGGGAGCTGGAAATAGCTGAAGCGCGCCGCGCCGAGCTTGCCGGCGTCATAGGCAGGCGCCTTGCCGCCGCCGTCCGAATCGGAACTGCTCGCGATCACCCCCGACCCGCCGCTGCCCGAGCGGACCTCCGGCGCGATCGTGCTTTCGTAATAATCGATGTCGTCGGGATCGATCTCGCCGTCGTGCTTGCGGTCGAGCGTCGCGAAGAAGCGACTGGCGTCGGCCTGGAACTCGGCGCGGGTGATCGCGCCGTCCTTGTTGGCGTCGGCCGCGTCGAACCAGGCGCGTTCGGGATCGGGCGCGGCATCGTCGCCGTGGAACGGCTGGCCCATCGGACTGATGAAGGTGCGGCGGTTGCCGTGGGCGGGCGGCTGTTGGGCGGCGACCGGCACGGCGGTGCAGGCGAGCAGGGCGATGACAATGGTGCGATTCATGGCGGTTCCCCGGGTGAACGACACTGTGAACCAGCCCAATGTTGCAGTTGGATGTCCACGACCGGCGCAACCCGATATCATGCGGTTATCCGGCGGAAACAATTCGGCGCCAAGAGAGGGCGATGATGAGCCAACAGCACAATGCAGGGGCATCGGGGGACGAACCGGCGGCGATCCTGGTGGTCGACGACGATCGCGAGATCCGTACCCTGCTGACCCAGAGCCTCGGCGCGCGCGGCTATCGCGTGCAGGCTGCCGCCAACACCCGCGAGATGGACGCGGTGCTGGAGCGCGACCGGATCGACGCAGTGCTGCTCGACGTGATGATGCCGGGCGAGGACGGCATCTCCGCTTGCCGCCGCATCACCCGCGACGGGGGGCCGGCGGTCATCATGCTGAGCGCATTGGGCGAGGAACGCGACCGCATCGTCGGGCTGGAGATCGGTGCGAGCCATTATCTCACCAAGCCGTGCAGCGCGCGCGAGGTGATCGCCACCGTTCGCGCCGCGCTGCGCAGCCGGCAGCAGGCCGAGCCCGCCGACCGGTCGCGGCTGAGCTTCGACGGCTGGACGATGGACCTGATGGCGCACGAATTGTTCGACACGCAGGGTGTGCTGGTCGGCCTGACCGACGGCGAGTTCGCGCTGCTGCGCGTCTTCGCCGAGCGGCCCCGGCGGGTGCTGTCGCGCGAATTGCTGCTCGAGGCGGCGCGCGGTCCCAACAGCGAAGCGTTCGATCGCGCGATCGACGTGCAGATCAGCCGGCTGCGGCGCAAGCTGCGCAGCGGCGGCGACGACATCATCCGTACCATCCGCAACGAAGGCTATCTGTTCGTGCCGGCGGTGGCGCGGACATGAGCTGGCGGCCAGCGTCCCGACTGGGGATCGGCTGGGTCGCCAAGTCGCTGTTCTGGCGCGTCTTCCTCGTGATGCTGCTGAGCGTCGCGACGGTGCAGGCACTCAACGTCGCGCTGGTCGTGTTCATCACCCCGCCGACGCCGCGCATCTTCTCGGTGCCGCAGGTCGCCACCGCGCTGCGCACCGGCCGCGACGCGACCGGCGAGGTGCTGGTTACGCGCGAGGCGAGCAACCCCGCGCCTTACGATGCGCGCGGTGCGCGGATCCGGCGGCTGATGGCGGCACAGCTCGAACTGCCGCTCGACCTCGTCCACGTTCATTTCGGCGGACCGCCGCCGATCGTCTTCGGGCCGATGCCGCGGCGCGAGGGCTATCCCGAACGGGCGCGCTCGCCCGATGCGCGCAACCAGATCCTGTTCGGGCGCTTCACCGTCTCGGTGCATCAGCCCGACGGCAGCTGGCGGATCGCGCGGGCGGCGCGCACCGGCTTCGAGAGCTGGCGATGGCGGGCGTTCCTGTGGCTGCTGGCGGCGCTGGTCGCGATCGCGCCCTTCGCCTGGCTGCTGGCGCGGCGGCTGACCAAGCCGATCGCCGCCTTCGGCGCGGCGGCGGAGCGGCTCGGCCGCGATCCGCGCGCGGCGCCGTTGCCGCTCGGCGGGCCGGCGGAGATCGCCGACGCGGCGGCGGCGTTCAATCGCATGCAGGCGCGGCTCAACCGCTATGTCGAGGATCGCACGATGATGATCGCGGCGATCGCGCACGACCTGCGCACGCCGCTGATGCGACTCGGCCTGCGGCTGGAGCGCGCGCCCGAGCCGCTGCGCAGCGCCAGCGAGGCGGACATCCGCGACATGCAGGCGATGATCCAGGCGGCGCTCGGCTTCTTCCGCGACGGCAACCAGATCGGCGAGCGGCGCCGGCTCGACCTGCGCTCGCTGGTCGAGAGCGTCACCGACGAACTGGAGGATCGCGGCGAGCCGGTGACGCTCCACGACGGCGAGCCGCTGGTGATCGAGGGCGATGCGGCGGGGCTGAAGTCGCTGATCGCCAATCTGGTCGGCAATGCGCTCAAATATGGCGGCGATGCCGAGGTGATGCTGGGCCGGATCGACGGCCATGCGCTGATCGAGGTGCGCGACCATGGTCCCGGCATCGCGCCCGAGGATCTGCATCGCCTGTTCGAGCCCTTCTTCCGCGGCGAGCGGTCGCGCAACCGCGATACCGGCGGGATAGGGCTGGGGCTGAGCAGCGTGCGCGGCGTCGCGCGCGCGCACGGCGGCGATGCGACGATCGCCAACCATCCCGACGGCGGCGCGATCGCGCGGGTGACGTTGCCGGTGTAGGGGCAGGTCTCTCCTGCCCGCGCCGTCAGCCCAATTGGTCGGCGATGATCCAGCGGCGGCTGATCGCGGTGCGCATCAACTGCATGCCGCAGCAGACGCAGCGCGCGCGACGGACGCCGCCGATTTCGCTCTGTTTGCGGCCGGGCCGGTGGCGGGTCGCAAGGCAGGTGGCGATCATCGGCGATGCCGGCATGGGCTGGGCTCCTTCGCCGGGTGTCATCATGCCGGCGCATTGCCTGCGGATGTCTCGACCGGTCCAAAGCGGAAATATCGCGGCAATATGGCGTGGCTAGCGATGCGCGCGTCGGTGGCGTTCTCTCCCACACTCGACCCATCGACGTCCGGGCGCTCCCCGGTGCCCGACGGTCGCGCTACGGGATCCCCCCGGTCCCGTAGCCCGGCTAGTCCTCCCGCGGATCGATCGGTTCGACCGCGAGCACCTCGATCGCCGCGTCGCGACCATTGAAGGCGAGCACGTCATCGGGCTCGGCGCCGATCAGCGCATGCGCCAGCGGGGCGCCATAGGCGAGCCGGTCGGCAGGCGGGTCGGCCTCGTCGTCGCCGACGATCGCGATCGTCCGGGTCTTGCCCGCGAGGCGGATCGTCACCCGCGTGCCGAAGCCGGCGCTGCCGTCCGCCGGCGCGGCGGTGGGCACCGCGGTGGTGCGGCGCGTCTGCCAATAGCGCAAGTCGCGGCGCAGCGCGTCGACCGCGGGCGCATCGGCGGCGGCGATCGCCGCCTCCAGCGTGGCGATCCGCTCCTCGATCAGTCGCTTGCCCGCGGCGGTGACGAGATTGGGTGCACTCGGGATGGGCAGCTCGAACTTGGGCTCCAGATGCTCCTCGTCGCTCTCGCGGCGGAAGGCGACACTCATGACGCGGTCCTCATCGTTAACGTCCCATCCGTGGACAGGTCAGGTTTAACCACCTTTCGCGCTGGTCGATATCGTAAACGAGGCGTTAACATCCTCATCATGACCAGACGCCTCGTCCTCACCAATGAATCGGCCCGTCACCCGTTCCGGCGGACGCTGCCGCCGCCGGTGCTGCCCGACGTGAGGAAAAGCGACGACGCGGACTGGAAGCTGTTCCTGCTCAGCTTCGCCGCCTTCTTCACCTGCTTCTATACGTTCCTGTTTTAGCGCCGACTCAGTCGCAGGCGCGATGCAGCCGCTGCGCGATCCAGGCCGAGATCAGGCACATCGCGGCGACGAGGAACAGCATGTCGACCGGCTGGACGCCGGCGATGTTGATGCCGATCGCGGCGATCGACCCCAAGGTCATCGCGCCCGAATTGACGACGTTGTTCGCCGCGACAGTGCGCGCGGTCTGGTCCTTCTCCACCGTGGTGGTGAGGAAGGCGTAGAGCGGCACGACGAACATGCCGCCGGTGGTGGCGATCGCCAGCAGGCTCAGCATGATCGGGATGGCGCGCGGCTGGGCGACGAATTGCGTCCAGTCGTAATATTGGCCCGGCGCCGCCGGAATCCAGGTGCGGCACAGGACCGAGAAGACGACGACGAAGCCGCCCATCGCGATCACCGACAGCGGCGAGTAGCGCGCGCTGATCCGCCCCTTCAGCATCGTATTGATGACCACCGAGCCGATCGCGACGCCGACCGAGAAGACCGCGATCGCGCCGCTCGCCACCATCTTGTCGGCGGTGAGCACGTTCTTCACCAGCGGCGGGAAGATGATGATGAGCACCGCGCCGATCGTCCAGAAGAAGCTGATCGCGCAGATCGCGAGGAACAGCCGCGGGATATGCATCGTCGTGCGGATCAGCCGCCACGAGGCGGTGAACGGATTGTAGTTGAGCTTGAGCCGCGGCCCCTCGCGCGGCGCCGGCGGGATCTGGCGTGCGGCAAACCAGCCGATCGCCGCGACGACGAGGACGAGGATCGCCGCGCCCTCGATCGGGACGTAGCCGGCAACGATCGTGCCGAGCAGGATCGCGAGATAGGTCCCCGCCTCGACCAGCCCGGTGCCGCCGAGCACGTCGTGCGCTTTGAGATGCTGCGGCAGGATCGCGTATTTGATCGGCCCGAAGAAGGTCGAATGGACGCCGAGGAACAGCACCGCGCCAAGCATCAGCGCAACGCCGAGCGTCGGCAGGCCGGCGCGCGCGACCATCAGCCCGGCGGCGCCGAGCAGCATGATGCCGATCTCGGCGGTCTTGACGATGCGGATGATCCGCGCCTTGTCATGGCTGTCCGCCAATTGTCCGGCGATCGCCGAGAACAGGAAGAAGGGCAGGATCGCGATACCCGTCGCCAGCGCGTTGAAGTTCGTCTCCATGTGCGGATCGTTGAAGATCGCATAGGTCGCGAACAGCACCATCGACGTCTTGAACAGATTGTCGTTGAAGGCGCCGAGGAACTGGGTGGTGAAGAGGGGCAGGAAGCGGCGCTGCTTCAGCAACCCCATGGCATTCAGCATGCGAGTAACGGCCTTTGATCGTGGCGGTATTGTAACGGGCATAGCCGTTTGCGCAGGGCGCGCCAACGGGGAAGGTGCGGGCGGCATCGCCCCGCCCTCGCCAGCGCCGCTACATATGACCGGTCGGGGTGTAGCAACGGCACCTGTATTTTCCGTCATGCCGGACTTGATCCGGCATCCCGCTTTTCCGCGCCGTCCGAAGAAGCGGGACCCCGGCGCAGGGCCGGGGTGCCGGCGTGGGGGTGGGACACGACCGGGTCACACCGCCGCGCCAATGCGATAGCCTCGCCTCGGTTGCAGGGAAAGGAAGCTTGGGGTTCCGCCCGCTCCCCCGGCGGAGTAGGAAGACGGCGATGCTGACCTTGCCCAACCTCCTGACGCTGTCCCGGATCGTCGCGGTGCCGTTGCTCGTCGCCTTCCTGTGGTGGCCGCGGTGGGAGGCGGGGTTCGGGATCGCCTTCGCGCTCTACTGCCTGATGGGGATCACCGATTATTTCGACGGCTATCTCGCCCGCGCGCAGGGGGCGGTGTCGAAGCTCGGCGTGTTCCTCGATCCGATCGCCGACAAGATCATGGTCGCCGCGGTGATCCTGATGCTCGTCGGCACGCGGCACGACGACAGCGCGCTGATCACCGGCGTCCATTTGATCGCCGCGCTGATCATCCTGCTGCGCGAGATCGCGGTGTCGGGGCTGCGCGAATTCCTCGCCGGCCTGCAGGTGTCGCTGCCGGTGTCGAAGCTCGCCAAGTGGAAAACGACGCTGCAGCTCGTCGCGTTCGGCGCGCTGATCCTCGCCGGGGCGCTGCCGGCGCAGGCGTGGATCAAGGTGACCGGGCTCGGCTGCCTGTGGGCGGCGGCGGCGCTGACGCTGGTGACGGGCTGGGATTATCTGCGCGTCGGCCTGAAGCATATGGACTGAACGATGCGACTCGAGATGCTCTATTTCGCCTGGGTGCGTGAGCGCATGGGCCGGTCGCAGGAAATGGTCGAGGCGCCCGCCGCGGTGACGACGGTGGCGGCGCTGGTCGACTGGCTGGCGGCGCGCGACGAGGTCAGCGCCGAGGCGCTGGCCGATCGCGGGCGGCTGCGTGCGGCGGTGGATCAGGCGTTCGTGACGATGGACGCGACGATCCTCGGCGCGCGCGAGGTGGCGCTGTTCCCGCCGGTGACGGGCGGATGATCCGCATCGTCGTCACGCCCGAGGCGATCGATATCGCCGCGGAGATGGCGCTCGCCGAGGCGGCGGCCGGGACCGGCGCGGTCGCGACCTTCACCGGGCTGGTCCGCGCCGACGCGGACGAAGCGGGGGGCGTGGGAACGCTGGAGCTGGAACATTATCCCGGCGCCACCGAGGCGGCGCTGTTCCGGGTCGCCGCCGGGGCGGTCGAGCGCTGGGCGCTGGGCGGGGCGACGATCGTCCACCGCGTCGGGCCGATGACGCCGGGCACGCGGATCGTGTTCGTCGCGGCGTCTTCGGCGCATCGCGCCGCGGCGCTGGAGGCGTGCGCCTATCTGATCGACCGTCTCAAGACCGATGCGCCCTTCTGGAAGCGCGAGACGCGCGACGGCGAGGCACGCTGGGTCGAGGCGCGCGAGACGGACGCGGATGCGGCGAAGCGGTGGGAGGGGTAGGCGTTTCCGTTGCGACCCGGTTCCATCGCAGCCTTGCCGTTCGCCCTGAGCCTGTCGAAGGGCAAGTGAGTCTCAAGGTGCTTCGACAAGTTCAATACGAACGGTGTTGGTGACGCACATGCCTGCGACGAACGGGATTGGCGAGGTTCATGCCCCCGCGCCGGCTGAACGGCCCGCTATTGCGGCAAAGTCGGCACCAGCACGCCGTTGACCACATGGATCACGCCGTTCGCCTGGGCGACGTCCGCCGCCTCGACGTAGCTGCGGTTGCCGGTCACGCTGGTCAGCGTGATGACGTCGCCGGTCAGCGTCGCGGTGATCGGCTGGCCGCCGAGCGTGGTCAGCACCGTGCGGCCGCCGCCGGCCTGGATGCGCTGGGTAAGCTGTTCGGTGGTCATCACCCCCGGCACGATATGATAGCGCAGCAGCGCGACCAGCGCGGCGCGATTCTCGGGCGCGAGCAGGTCGCCCGCGATCCCCGGCGCGAGGCGGGTGAACGCCGTGTCGGTCGGCGCGAACAGCGTATAGGGGCCGTTGCCGGCGAGCAAGGCGTCGAGTTCGGCGGTGCGCAATTCCGCCGCCAGCGTGTTCAGCCCCGGCGTCGCGGCGATCGAGGTGGCGATCATCGCGTCGGACTCGATGTGCGACGGGTCGACCGCCACCGGTGCGGCGGCGGCCGGCGGCGGCGGCGCGCTGACCGGCGCGGCCGCGGGCGGCACGCAGCCGGCGAGGCCGGCTGCGAGAAGCAGCGCGGCGATACGCCGCGCGTGGGTCTGGGATCGGATCACATCGGCTCCTGTGGATTACCGCGCTTCGGCGAGCGCCTCGGCGAGCAACTGGAAGTCCTTTTCGCGCGGCGAGGCGCGGCGCCAGACCAGCGCGATGCGTCGCACCGCATTGTCGGCGTCGAGCGGCCGCGCGACGATATCGGTATGGTCGAGGATGCCGGCCTTCAGCGCCATCTCGGGCAGCATCGTCATGCCGAGGCCGTTGTCGACCATCTGCACGATCGTGTGCAGCGAGGTGCCGAGCATCGTCGCCTCCGCGCGCAATTCGGGGCGGTTGCACGCCGAGAGCGCGTGATCCTTGAGACAATGGCCGTCCTCGAGCAGCAGCAGCCGCGTCTCGTCGATCAGCGACGCCGGGATCGTCGGCGGGTCGCTCGGCATGTCCTGCGGCTGATAGGCGACGAACAGGCGGTCGTCGAACAGCGGATGCGAGGCGACGTCGCCGCAGGCGAAGGGCAAAGCGAGCAGCACGCAATCGGTGCGGCCGTTGTGCAGCCCCTCGCAGGCGGCGCCCGAGGGCTCCTCACGCAGGAACAGCTTGAGATCGGGATAGTCGCGGCGCAGCCGCGGCAGGATGTGCGGCAGCATGAACGGCGCGATCGTTGGGATGACGCTCATCCGCATCTCACCCGACAGCGGCCGGCCGGCGGCGCGGGCGATGTCGCCCAATTCCTCCGCCTCGCGCAACACGCGGCGGGCCTTGTCGGCGATCCGGTCGCCCAAAGGCGTGAAGCGGACGACGCGGCGGGTACGCTCGACCAGCGTCACGCCGATCAGCGTCTCGAGCTCGCGCAGGCCGGCGGAGAGGGTGGACTGGGTGACGAAACAGGCGTCGGCGGCACGGCCGAAATGGCCCGCGTCCTTCAGCGCAACGAGATATTGAAGCTGCTTCAGCGTCGGGAGGTAGGTCGCTGCCATGGGGTCGGCAGATAGGGGGGCAGGGCCTGAGGCGCTACCCCCTAAGTCCTCCCCCGCCAGGGGGAGGTGGCAGGCCGAAGGCCTGACGGAGGGGGAGGATACGGTAAGTTTGCCGTGTGCGGAAACGCCCCCTCCACCACCGGCTACGCCGGCGGTCCCCCTCCCCCGCTAAAGCGAGGGAGGAATTTAGTCCCTTATTCCGCGGCTTCTTCCCAGTCGTGCGTTTCTTCCGCGGGGAGGCGGATGAGGTGGTCGAACGCCGCCAGCGCGGCGGTGGAGCCGGCACCCATCGCGATCACGATCTGCTTGAACGGCACCGTCGTGGCATCGCCCGCGGCGAAGATGCCCGGCTGCGACGTGTGGCCGCGGTCGTCGACCTCGATCTCGCCACGCGGGGACAGCGCGATCGATCCCGCCAGCCATTCGGTGTTCGGCACCAGTCCGATCTGCACGAAGATGCCTTCCAGCTCGACGCGGTGCATCGTGCCGTGGGTGCGATCGCGATAGGAGAGCGCGGTCACCTTGTCGCCGTCGCCATGCACTTCGGTGGTCAGCGCCGCGGTGATGATCGTGACGTTGCTCAGGCTGGCGAGCTTGCGCTGAAGCACCGCATCGGCGCGCAGGTCGGTGTCGTACTCAATCAGCGTGACGTGCGCGACCAGCCCGGCGAGGTCGATCGCCGCCTCGACGCCCGAATTGCCGCCGCCGATCACCGCGACGCGCTTGCCCTTGAACAGCGGACCGTCGCAATGCGGGCAATAAGCGACGCCCTTGTTCTTATAGGCATCCTCGCCCGGCACGTTCATCTGCCGCCAGCGTGCGCCGGTCGACAGGATGATGGTGCGCGCCTTGAGCGATGCGCCATTTTCCAGCACCAGTTCGTGCAGGCCGCCCTCGGGCGCCGGGATCAGCTCCTCGGCGCGCTGCAGGTTCATGATGTCGACGTCATATTCGCGGACGTGGCGTTCGAGATCGGCGACCAGCTTCGGCCCCTCGGTATGCGGCACCGAGACGAGATTCTCGATCGCCATAGTGTCGGCGACCTGACCGCCGAACCGCTCGGCGAGGATGCCGGTGCGGATGCCCTTGCGCGCGGTGTAGATCGCCGCCGCGGCACCGGCGGGGCCGCCGCCGACGACGAGCACGTCGAACGCATCCTTGGCGGCGATCGACGCCGCGGCCCGCGCCGAGGCGCCGGTGTCGAGCTTGGCGACGATCTGCTCCAGCTCCATCCGGCCCTGGCCGAACACCTCGCCGTTGAGGAAGACCGTCGGCACCGCCATCACCTTGCGGCTGGCGACCTCGTCCTGGAACAGCGCGCCGTCGATCGCGGTATGCGTCACGCGCGGATTGAGCACCGCCATCAGGTTGAGCGCCTGCACCACGTCGGGGCAATTGGCGCAGGACAGCGAGAAATAGGTCTCGAACCGATAGTCACCGTCGAGGCTGCGGACCTGATCGAGCAGGTCCTGCGCCGCCTTCGACGGATGACCGCCGACCTGGAGCAGCGCCAGCACAAGCGAGGTGAATTCATGCCCCATCGGCAGGCCGGCGAAGCGCACGCCGATATCGGTGCCGGTACGGCGGATCAGGAAGCTGGGGCGGCGCGCATCGTCGCCGGTCGCGGTGGTGATCTTGTCGGACAGTGCGGCGATCTCGTCGATCAGTTCGCGCATCTGCTGCGACTTGGCGTCGTCGCCCAGGCTGGCGACCAGTTCGATGGGCTCGCGGATGTTGACCAGATAGGCCTTCAGCTGCTGCGTCAGATTGGCGTCGAGCATGGGGGCACTCCGAAAAAATTGGCGTCTTCAAAAACAAGCGGCCCGGGGCGGAGGGAACCACCCCGGGCCGCGATCACCTGCCACGGGGAGAGGCAGGGATTCGCTTAGATCTTGCCGACGAGGTCGAGGCTGGGGGCGAGCGTCTCCTCACCCTCTTCCCACTTCGCCGGGCAGACTTCGCCCGGATGCGCAGCGATATACTGCGCGGCCTTGATCTTGCGGAGCAGCTCGGCGGCGTTGCGGCCGACGCCTTCCGAGGTCACTTCGATCAGCTGGATCACGCCCTCGGGATCGACCACGAAGGTGCCGCGATCGGCGAGGCCCTGGCCTTCGCGCAGGATCTCGAAATTGGTGCTGATGCTGTGGTTCTGGTCGCCCAGCATGAAATAGTTGATCTTGCCGATCGCCGGCGAGCTGTCGTGCCACGCCTTGTGGCTGAAGTGCGTGTCGGTCGACACGCTGTACACCTCGACGCCCATCTTCTGCAGCGTCGGATAGATGTCGGCGAGGTCCTCCAGCTCGGTCGGGCAGACGAAGGTGAAATCGGCCGGATAGAAGAAGAAGACCGCCCACTTGCCGAGCACGTCGCTGTCGCTGACGCTGACGAACTTGCCTTCCTTATAGGCCTGGGTGGTGAACGGCTTCAGTTTGCTGCCGATGAGG
The DNA here is from genome assembly GCF_005503285.1 of Sphingomonas sp. 2SG. Taxonomy (NCBI): domain Bacteria; kingdom Pseudomonadati; phylum Pseudomonadota; class Alphaproteobacteria; order Sphingomonadales; family Sphingomonadaceae; genus Sphingomonas; species Sphingomonas sp. 2SG. The sequence goes on along the minus strand of NZ_SCMZ01000035.1, from coordinate 3,481 downwards.
GCCATGTCGGGTCTCCGGTTGAATGACGTGGACCGGATATAGGTGCTCATGCCGCAGTGCAAAATCAATCTGTTCGCACCCTGTGATCGAATGGGGCGATCACAGGACGAAAGCCGCGCGTTTGTGCGGATTTAGCCGTGCTGCGCCTGCGGCAGATTTATTTCGCGAGTGCGGCGTAGATCGACCAGGCGCTGGTCAGCGTCAGCAGCACGCCGACCATCGCCATCAGCCCGCGAGTCGGCACGCGCTTGGCGAGGATGCCGCCGAGCGGCGCGGCGACGAGGCCGCCGATCAGGATGCCGAGCGTGTGCAGCGTGAACGCCGACCAGCCGAGCGCGATGAAGAAGGTGATCGAGGCGGTCGCGGTCAGGAAGAATTCGGCGGTGTTGACCGTGCCGATCGTATGGCGCGGGGTCGCGCCCTGGATCAGCAGGTTGGAGGTGACGACCGGCCCCCAGCCGCCGCCGCCCGCCGCATCGAGGAAGCCGCCGACGAGGCCGAGCGGCGCGATCACCTTGGGCGTGCGCGGCTCGATCCGGCCCTTCACCGCGCGGAACAGCAGATAGAGGCCGATGCAGGCGAGATAGGCCATCACGAACGGCTTGGCGACCGAGGCATCGACGTTGCTGAGCAGGGTCGCGCCGAGCGCCGCGCCGATCACGCCGGGGATGACCAGCCGGCGGAACAGCTTCCAGTCGACGTTGCGATGCGCGATGTGGCTGATCCCGGAGGCGGCGGTGGTGAAGGTCTCGACCGCATGGACGCTGGCGGAGGCGACCGCGGGCGGCACGCCCATCACCGTCACCAGCAGCGTCGAGTTGATCACGCCGAATGCCATGCCGAGCGCGCCGTCGACCACCTGGGCGGCGAAGCCGATCGCGACGAACGGCAGCACCTGGGTCCAGTCGATGGCGAGGAGGAAGTCGGGCATCGGCAATCGTCTCTCCGGCAGAATGTCGGGTTCGAGATTACCCGCTATCGCCCTCATCGTGCACGGCCGCGTCAAATCCTACAACAAAGCTGGGCTTTGTCGCACCCAAGCGGCGCGGGCCGGCCATGGCAATTTGCCCGGCGAGTGGCTACATTCGCGTATCTGCTCGGGAGACGTTGGCGCATGTTCGGACGCTTGGCCGCCTATCTGGATTCGATCAAGGCGCGCGATCCGGCTCCGCATTCGCGCGCCGAGATCCTTCTCTATCCCGGCGTCTGGGCGGTCGGGCTGCATCGCATCGCGCACGCCTTGTACCGGCGGCGGCTGTTCTTCCTCGCCCGGCTGGTCAACCACATCTCCCGCGCCTGGACCGCGATCGATATTCATCCGGGTGCGAGCATCGGCCGCAACTTCTTCATCGATCACGGTTTCGTCGTGATCGGCGAGACCGCGGAGATCGGCGACGACGTCACCATCTACCAATGCGTGACGCTGGGCGGCACCAGTCCCGACAATGGTGTCGCCGGCAAGCGCCACCCGACCCTGGCCGATGGCGTGATCATCGGGTCGGGGGCGCAGGTGCTCGGCCCGATCCTCGTCGGCCCTCGCGCGCGCGTCGGCGCCAATGCGGTGGTGACGCGCGACGTGCCGGAAGGCGCGGTGATGGTCGGCATCCCCGCGCGCGCGACGATGGTCGAGGGCGGCGCCGCGGCGACGCCGGCGCGGTTCGTCCCTTATGGCACGCCGTGCAGCGAGATGTTCGATCCGGCGACGCAGAAGATGGAGATCATGCGCTGCGAACTGGAATCGATGCGCAAGCGGCTCGATGCGCTGCTGGGGGAACAAATGCCCGAAGCGGAGCGTGATCGCGCCTGATGGGTATCGTCACGCCGTTTCCGCACGCCGGCAAGCCGTCGCAAGTCGGCTTCGAACGCCTCGAACTCAACCGCATCCTCGATCTCTACGGCCGGATGGTCGCGGCGGGCCATTGGAAGGATTATGCGCTGGAGCTCGGCAAGGACGCCGCGGTCTTCGCCGCCTTCCGCCGTGCCGCCGAGCGCCCCGAGTTCCGCATCGAGAAACGCCCGGCCCTGCGCGGCAAGCAGGGCATGTGGGCGCTGATCGGCGAACAGGGCGTGGTGCTCAAGCGCGGTCACGAACTGGGGCCGGTGCTGGCGCCCGTCGAGCGCCGGCTGATGAAGCTGGTGGAGTAACGCTCGTATCCTGCGGCGTCAGGCGGTCAGGGCAAACTGACATCCAGTCCTATTTATCCAAGACGCTGGATGTCGGTCCCGCCTAGCCCTCATCCGCCCTGCAGCAGGGCGCCGATCGTCATCGCCTGTTCGGCACCGGTCTTGGGCACGGTTTCGCCAGTGCGGTCGGTGATCGCGGTCCAGTGCGCGGCGACGCCTTCGGGGGACAGATCGTCGCCGGTGAGCAGCGCGCCGCGGGTCAGCGTCACGTACGAGGCCTGGAACGCGCCCGCGCCGGCGCCGAGGATGACGTTGGTCGGCGCGTCCTCGCTGACCAGATAGAGCGCGCCCGGCGCGACCTTTTCGGGAGCGAAGGCGTGGAAGGCGGCGGCGGGGAACAGGTCTTCGGTCATCCGCGTGCCGGCGGTGGGCGCGAGCGTGTTGACGCGGATGTCGTGCTTTGCGCCCTCGATCGCCAGCGTCCTGGTCAGACCGGCGAGGCCGAGCTTCGCCGCGCCGTAATTCGCCTGGCCGAAATTGCCGAACAGGCCGCTCGACGACGAGGTCATCAGCACGCGGCCGTACGTCTGCTCGCGGAACGTCTCCCAGCACGCCTTCGTGGCGAAGGCGGAGCCGAGCAGATGGACGCGGACGACGAATTCGAAATCCGCCGGCTCCATCTTGGCGAAGGTCTTGTCGCGCAGCACGCCGGCGTTGTTGATGAGAATATGGACGCCGCCCCAGGCGGCCTTCGCCTGTGCCACCATATCGGCCATCTGTTCGTAATCGGCGACGTTGCCGCCGTTGGACATCGCCTCGCCGCCGGCGGCGCGAATCTCGTCCACCACCGCGAGCGCGGCGTCGCTATGACCGGTGCCGTCGCGCGTCCCGCCGAGGTCGTTGACCACCACGCGCGCGCCGCGCCGGGCGAGTTCGAGCGCATAATGGCGACCGAGGCCGCCGCCGGCGCCGGTGACGATGGCCACGCGGCCGTCGAAGCGGATGGGGGACATGAAAAAGGCGCTCCTCGCAATGATGGAGCGCCTTTCCCTAAACGTTAAGTGGCATCTGGCAACCGGTCATGCCGGCTGCGGCACCGGCTTACTTCTTGCCGCCGCGCTGGATGCACTGATCGTACTGGCCCTTCTTGCAGACCGGATATTTGGCCAGCGGCGCGGGTGCCGGGAAAGCCTGATCGGGGCTCGGCGCGGGGCGGAACACCGGCGGCAGGCTGGCACCGGGCGTACCGCCGCTGATCGCCGAGCCGCTCGGGGCATAGCCGCCGGCCGGGGTCGCGCCGCCGGTCGAAGCGGGCGCGGGCGTGCTCGCCTGCGGGGTGGGCGCGGGCGAGCACGCC
>NZ_SCMZ01000034.1:0-43922 GCF_005503285.1 Sphingomonas sp. 2SG | reverse complement strand
CCTGTTGGGCGGCGGCGGGGGCCGCGGCTGCGGCGGAGGCGAGCAGGGCGGCGGCGATCAGCGCTTTCATCGGGAACACTCGTTTTACGGGGCCGGCATCGCTATGGCGATGGGCGATGGATCGGGCAACTAGGGTCGGGCGGCACGCCGCCGATGGAACGATGCGCGCACTGTGTTGCGCGCTGATGACGTTGGCCTTGATGTGGGCGGGCGCGGCGCATGCCGATCTCGCGCCGGCGGACGGGCCGAAGCATCTCGCCATGCGGCTGGTCGCGGAGAGCGATACGCCGCGTGCCGGTGCGCCGGTGACATTGGCGATCGACACGCGGCCGGCGCCGGGCTGGCACGGCTATTGGCGCAATCCGGGCGATGCCGGCTTCGCGCCGTCCTTCGCCTGGACCCTGCCCAAAAGCGCGGCGGTCGACGGCGAGCCGCAATGGCCGGTGCCGACGACGCTGCTGATCGCCGGGCTGATGAACTATGTCTACGAGGCGCCTTATGCGCCGCTGGTGACCTTGAGGGTGCCGGCGGGGCTGGCGAAGGGCACGCCGCTGCCGGTGAAGCTGGCGATCAACTATCTCGTCTGCACCAATGCGATCTGCGTGCCCGAGCAGCAGGATCTCAGCCTCGACCTGACGATCGGTGACGGCGCGGCGGCGCATGGCGCGGACTTCGACCGCTGGCGCAGCGCGATCCCCAAGCCGCTCGACGCGGCGGGGACGTATCAGGTCAAGGACGGCAAGCTCGTCATCGCGGTGCCGCTGCCGGCGGCGGCGAAGGTGGAGAACCCCGCCTTCTTCCCGTTCGGCCCGGATATGGTCAAATATGCCGCACCGCAGACGGTGACGCGCGACGGCGACCGGCTGCTGATCGCCACCGAAGGCGCGCCCAAGGGGCGGATCGCCGGCGTGCTGCGCATCGGGCCGGACCTCGGGCTAAGCATCCACGCCGATGCCGGGACGGTGGCGCAGGCGAGCGATCGCAGCGGCTGGGCGGCGGCGCTGCTCGCCTTCGCCGGCGCGGTGCTCGGCGGGCTGATCCTCAACGTCATGCCCTGCGTCTTCCCGATCCTCAGCCTCAAGGCGCTGCACCTCGCCCGCGGCGGCGAGGACGAGCGCGCGGCGCGGATCGATGCGCTCGGTTATATGCTCGGCGCGGTGCTGATGTGCGTCGCGCTCGGCGGGCTGATCCTCGCCTTGCGTGCCGGCGGGTCGGTGGTCGGCTGGGCGTTCCAGTTGCAGGACCCGCGGATCGTCGTGCTGCTGATCGCGCTGACCTTCGCGATCACGCTCAACCTCGCCGGGCGGTTCGAGGTGCCGGTGCCGCAATTCGCGTCGCATGGCGGCGCGGCGGGGTCGGTGGCGACGGGGGCGCTGGCGGCGTTCGTCGCGACGCCGTGTTCGGGGCCGTTCATGGGCGCGGCGCTCGGTGCGGCGCTGGTGCTGCCGTGGCCGGCGGCGCTGGCGGTGTTCGCGGGGCTCGGGCTGGGGCTGGCGCTGCCGTTCCTGGCGATCGGCTTCGTGCCGGCGCTGCGGCGACGGCTGCCGCGGCCGGGGCTATGGATGGAGCGGTTCCGGCGCGTACTGGCGGTGCCGATGGCGCTGACCGTGCTGGCTTTGCTGTGGCTGGCGTGGCGGCAGGCGGGGGCGACGGGGCTTGCGATCGGCGTCGCGACGATGGTCGTCACCGGCGTGGTGCTGAGCCTCGGCGGGCGGCGGCAGAAGCGGGGCGAGGGCTTCGGCTGGGCGCTGGCGCTGGCGGCGCTGGTGGTGCCGGCGGGGCTGGCGGCGGCGCTGACCGGCGGCGCGGCCAAGCCCGCGGCGGTCGGCGGCGACGCGTTCAGCGAGTCGCGGCTGGCGGCGCTGCGCAAGGAGGGGCGGCCGGTGTTCGCCTATTTCACCGCTGACTGGTGCCTGTCGTGCAAGGTCAACGAGGCGTCGTCGATCGACACCGCGGCGACGCGCGCGGCCTTCGCGAAGAACAAGGTCGCGGTGCTGGTCGGCGACTGGACCGATGGCGATCCCGCGTTGGGACGGTTCATTCAGGCGCACAATCGCGCCGGCGTGCCGCTGTACCTCTATTACGCGCCGGGCGCCGCCGAGCCGCGCGTCCTGCCGCAGGTGCTGACCCCGGGAATGCTGGCGGGGCTGAAATAAGTTCTCCCCCAAACGGGGGCGGAATTTAGACGGTTAACGTCTTGCCAACCCTCTTGTGCGGCGCAGCGTTTCCTCGCAGCATGGAACTTGCATCACGTGGAGGGCTTTGACGTTCCGATGGGGAAACGACCGGCGTTCGACGAGATCATGGGGATGGACGGCGATACGCCGCCGCGCCCGGCCTTGGCTGCCCTCGGGCGCTGGCTGGAGGAGACGCCCGACGACGAACTGCGCCGGCGACAGGAGGCGGCGGAGACGACCTTCCGCCAGCTCGGCATCACCTTCGCGGTCTATGGCGATACCGATACGCGCGAGCGGATCATCCCGTTCGACATCGTGCCGCGCGTCTTCCTCGCCGACGAATGGTCGCGGCTGTCCGAAGGGCTGGTGCAACGGGTCGAAGCGATCAACGCCTTCCTCGACGACATCTATGGCGAGCGCCGCATCCTGAAGGACGGCGTGCTGCCCGAGGACCTGATCCTCGGCAATCCGCAATTCCGCCCCGAAATCGCCGGCATGCGGCCGCCGCACGGCATCTGGGCGCATATCTGCGGCATCGATCTGGTGCGCACCGGCCCGGACGAATTCTACGTGCTGGAGGACAATGCGCGCACGCCCTCGGGGGTGAGCTATATGCTCGAGAATCGCGAGGCGATGGTCCGCCTGTGCCCCGAGCTGTTCCGCGAATATCGCGTCGAACCGGTCGACAGCTATCCCGACCGGCTGCTCGAGACGATGAAGTCGGTGGCGCCGCGCGGCGGCGCGTCGGGGCCGGTGTGCGTGGTGCTGACGCCGGGCCATTACAATTCGGCCTATTACGAACACAGCTTCCTCGCCGATTCGATGGGGATCGAGCTGGTCGAGGCGGCGGATCTGGTCGTCGACGACGATATCGTGTGGATGCGCACGATCGCCGGGCGGGTGCGCGTCGACGTCATCTATCGCCGCGTCGACGACGATTATCTCGATCCTTTGGTGTTCCGCGCCGATTCGATGCTCGGCGTGCCGGGGCTGATCGCCGCTTATGCCGCGGGCAACGTCGCGATCATCAACGCGCCCGGCAACGGCATCGCCGACGACAAGGCGATCTATAGCTATATGCCGGAGATCGTGCGTTTCTATTCGGGCGGCGAGGCCAAGCTGCCGAACGTCGAGACGTGGCGCTGCCGCGAGCCGCAGGCGCTGCGCTACGTGCTCGATCATCTCGACGAGGTCGTCGTCAAGCTGGTCGACGGCTCGGGCGGCTATGGCATGCTGGTCGGGCCGACCGCGTCGCGCGCCGAGATCGAGGCGTTCCGCGCCGCGCTGATCGCCGAGCCGCACCGCTATATCGCGCAGCCGACGCTGGCGCTGTCGACGGTGCCGACGCTGGCCGACAGCGGCCTCAGCCCGCGCCACGTCGACTTCCGCCCGTTCGTGCTGAGCGGATCGAAGGGCGTGCAGGTGGTGCCCGGCGGGCTGACACGGGTGGCGCTCAAGGAAGGCTCGCTGGTGGTCAATTCGAGCCAGGGCGGCGGCACCAAGGACAGTTTCGTGCTGATGGCCGACAGTCCGTTCCAGCGGCAGACGCAGACGATGGGCGGGATGACGCAGGCGCAGGGGTTCGGGGTATGATGCTCTCGCGGACGGCGTCGTCGCTCTACTGGCTCGGCCGCTATATCGAGCGCGCCGATTTCTTCGCGCGGCTGATCGAGGCGACCGTGCGTCTCGACGTCATGTCGTCGCGCCCGGCAGGCGAGGTGGCCTGGTCGTCGGCGCTCGCCGTCACCGATACCGAGGCCGATTTCGCGGCGCATGGCGGCGAACTGACACAAAGCGACGTGGTGCGCTTCCTGACGCTCGACACCAGCCATGGCGGCTCGGTGATCCGCTGCCTCGATCGCGCGCGCAACAATGCCAAGGCGGTGCGCACCGCGCTGAGCCGCGAGGCATGGACCGCGATCAACCGCGCGTGGCTGGTGTTCGAGAACCGCCACCGGATCGGCGAGACGCAGGCGACGTTGAGCCTCGTCGAGGCGGTGAAGAACGAGACGCGCGGCTTCGAGGGCGCGGTGCACCAGATGCTGCGCAACCAGTCGCACTGGTTCATCCGGCTAGGACAGGCGGTCGAGCGCGCCGACAACAGTGCGCGACTGCTCGACGTCAAATACCATATCCTGCTGCCCGAGGGCGAGACGGTCGGCGGCGTCGTCGATCGCGACCAGTGGACGACGATCCTCCAGACCGTGTCGGCGGTCACCGCCTATCGCTGGCTCTATTCGGACGGGCTGACGCCGGCCAACGTCATCGACCTGCTGATCGCCAGCCGCGAACTGCCGCGCAGCCTCGTCGCCTCGTCCGAGATCACCGTCGACATCCTCGGCCTGCTCGCCGAGCGCACCGGCAGCCATGGCGAGGCGGACCGGATGGCGCGGATGCGCGCGGCGCGACTCGGCCGCACCCGCTCCGGCGAGGTGATCGCTAGCGGCCTGCACCAATATCTGCAGGCCTTCATCCGCGAGAACGGCCAGTTGCACGAGGCGATCGGCCGCCAGTTCCGGTTCGTCTGATGCGCCTGTCGATCGATCACCGCACCGTCTATCGCTTCAGCGAGCCGCAGAGCCGGCTGGTCCAGATGCTGCGCATGACGCCGGAGAACAGCCACGACCAGACGGTGGCGCGGTGGCGGATCGACGTCGATTGCGACGCCAGGATGCGGCGCGGGCGCGACGGCTTCGGCAATGCGGTCACGATGCTGTATGCCGAAGGGCCGATCGCCGATATCGAGATCGCGGTGCGTGGCGAGGTGCTGACCAGCCATTCCGACGGCGTCGTGCGCGGCGTCAACGAGGTGCTGCCGCCGGCGGTGTTCCTGCGCGCGACCGAAGCGACGCCGCGCGATCCGGATATTGCGGCGTTCGCCGCCGAGGTGACCGGCGCGGCGGACGGCGCGGTGGGCAAGCTGCACGCGCTCAATCGCGCGGTGAACGCCCGCTTCGCGGTCGATCGCACGCGGCCCGAGCCGGGATTGAGCGCCGCGGCGGCGTTCGCGCGCCCGGCGGCGACCTCGCGCGACCTGGCGCAGATCTTCACCGTGGCGGCGCGATCGCTCGGCCTGCCGGCACGCTACGTGTCGGGGTATAGCGTGGTCGAGGGTTCGCTGCGGCCGACGCCGCACGGCTGGGCGGAAGCGCATGTCGACGGGCTCGGCTGGGTCGGCTTCGATCCGTTCACCGGCCGGTCGCCGCAGGAAGAGAGCGTGCGCGTCGCGGCGGCGCTCGACGCCTCCGGCGCGGCGCCGGTGGCGGGATCGCGGCTCGGCGAGGGCGAGGAGGAACTCGACGTCGCGGTGACGGTGTCGGCGGCGCAATAGCCGCCTGTCCCATTGCGCAATTCCTAGCTCGCGATAGCTGGCTGTCGCATCTGGCCGCTCGTGCGAGCCTGTTGTCTTCCAAGCTTCCCCCGTCACCCCGGACTTGTTCCGGGGTCCACCGGGCCGCAAGAGCAGGGTCGAACCAAGCCTTCCTCCTCGCCGCGGGGTGGACCCCGGAACGAGTCCGGGGTGACGGGGTGGGTTTGGAGCACGAGCGACTTACACCTACGTCCCTATGCGATGGCCCTGCCCTGACGGGGAGGAATTGCGGCCGGCTTCTGCGAAAGTTTCCGGCGCGAAGGCACTGACGCAGGCCAGCTTCGTTGAGAGCGGGAACCATCCCTTCGATGCGAGACACCCCCATGACCGATACCCTGGCCCTGAACCCCGGCAACGGTGGCGAGACGCATCAGCGTACCGATGCCGATCATCCCGTGCTGACCACCAATCACGGCACGCCGGTGAGCGACAACCAGAACCAGCTCAAGGCCGGCGCGCGCGGCCCCGTTCTGCTCGAGGACGAAGTCTATCGCGAGAAGATCAACCATTTCGATCACGAGCGTATCCCCGAGCGGATCGTCCACGCCCGCGGCTCGGCGGCGCACGGCTATTTCGAATGCACCGAGAGCCTCGCCGACATCACCGTCGCCGACATGTTCCAGAAGAAGGGTCAGCGCACCGAGGTGTTCACCCGCTTCTCGACCGTCGCGGGCGGCGCCGGGTCGGTCGACACGCCGCGCGACGTGCGCGGCTTCGCGGTCAAATTCTACACGCGCGAAGGCAATTGGGACCTCGTCGGCAACAACATCCCGGTGTTCTTCATCCAGGATGCGATCAAATTCCCCGACCTGATCCACGCCGCCAAGATGGAGGCCGATCGCGGCTATCCGCAGGCGGCGACCGCGCACGACACCTTCTGGGACTTCATCAGCCTGATGCCCGAATCGACCCATATGATCATGTGGGCGATGTCGGACCGCACGCTGCCGCGCACCTTCGCCAATATGGAGGGGTTCGGCGTCCATACCTTCCGCTTCATCAACAAGGAGGGGAAGAGCACCTTCGTCAAGTTCCACTGGAAGCCGAAGGCGGGCCTCGCCTCGACGATCTGGGACGAGACAGTCAAGGTGGCGGGCGCCGATCCGGACTTCCAGCGCCGCAACCTGTTCGAGAGCATTGATCGCGGCGACTTCCCGACGTGGGAATTGGGCCTGCAGCTGTTCGACGAGGAGTTCGCCAACAGCCAGCCCTATGACGTGCTCGACGCGACCAAGATCATCCCCGAGGAAGTGCTGCCGGTGAAGATCGTCGGCCGGATGGTGCTCGATCGCTATCCCGACAATTTCTTCGCCGAGACCGAACAGGCGGCGTTCGTGCCGAGCCATGTCGTCCCCGGCATCGGCTTCTCCAACGATCCGCTGCTCCAGGGGCGGCTGTTCTCCTATACCGACACGCAATTGTCGCGCCTGGGCTCGGTCAATTTCCACCAGCTGCCGATCAATTCGGCCAAGGGCCGTGCGGCGGCGGCGGGCTGCCCGTTCCTGAACCAGCAGCGCGACGGTCACATGCAGATGGCGGTGCCCAAGGGCCGCGCCAATTACGAGCCGAACAGCCTCGCCAAGGTCGGCGAGGAAGCCGGCGCGCGCGAGGATCCGGACAAGGGCTACAAGACCTTCCCGTCGGAGGAAGAGGGCCAGAAGCTGCGCATCCGCCCGGAGAGCTTCGCCGATCACTATAGCCAGGCGCGGCTGTTCTTCCGCTCGATGGACCCGGCGGAACAGGCGCATATCGCCTCGGCGCTGGTGTTCGAACTGTCGAAGGTCGGGCTGGAGCACATCCGCACGGCGATGATGGCCAATCTGCGCAACGTCGACGAGGACCTCGCCGCGCGCGTCGCCGACGGGCTGGCGATGGACCTGCCGCCTGCGTCGCCGACCGCGGCACCGGTGCTCGACATGGACCCGTCGCCGGCGCTGCGGATCATCCGTGGGCCGCTCGAACGGCATACGCTGGAGGGCCGTTCGGTCGGTATCCTGATCGCCGATGGCAGCGATGCCGGGGCGCTCGCCTCGCTCAAGGATGCGGTGAAGGAGGCGGGCGGCCGTGCGGTGCTGGTCGCGCCCAAGGTCGGCAAGGTGCCGCTGTCGGACGGCTCGTCGGTCGCGGCGGACTCGCAGCTGTTCGGCCAGCCCTCGGCGACGCTCGACGCCTGTGCGGTCATCCTGTCGGAGGCGGCAACCGCCAAGCTCGTCAAGGAAGCCGCGGCGGTGCAATGGGTGATGGACGCCTTCGGCCATCTCAAGGCGATCGGCTTCAACGCCGAGGCCAAGCCGCTGCTCGACAAGGCTGGCGTCGAGGCGGACGAGGGCGTCACCGATCTCGGCGGCTTCGTCGAGGCGGCGAAGCAGCGCTATTGGGATCGCGAATCGAAGGTGCGCACGCTGGCGTGATGTCGATCCTTCGGGCCTCTCTTTCCCCGTCATGCCGGACTTGATCCGGCATCCCGCTTCCTCACCGTCCAAGGAAGCGGGACCCCGGCTCAGGGCCGGGGTGACGGGGTGGATTCGGGTATGTCCCGGTTAACCCGATCATAAGTCGGGGCGTTTATCGCCGGTCGCGTGAGACGCTGGCGGACTTCGATGATCGAACGGGGCTTCCTCGGGCTGGCATTGCTGGTCACCTCGTCGTGCGCGCCGCACCGTGAGGCGGCGACCGCGGGCGAACAGGCGCAGCCGGTGGCGAGCCCGCGGCAGTTGCTCCATGCCTTGGCACTCGATACGCCGGGGCTCGCGGGATTGCCCGCGACGCTGCGCGCTTCCGTCGCCGACGAGGCGGCGCCGGCGTTCGTGCAGGCCGCGCCCGCCTTCCTCGCGCAGGCGCAGAGCCAGGACGATGCGGCACGCGCCGCCGACTGCCTGACCGCCGCGGTCTATTATGAAGCGCGCTCGGAGCCGCTCGACGGCCAGCGCGCGGTGGCGCAGGTGGTGCTCAACCGGGTGCGCGACCGCGCCTTTCCGCACAGCGTCTGCGGCGTGGTGTTCCAGGGATCGCAGCGACGCACCGGCTGCCAATTCTCCTTCACCTGCGACGGATCGATGGACTATCGCCGCGACCCCGCCGCCTGGCAGCGCGCACGCGCGGTGGCCGAGGCGGCGCTGGCGGGCAGCGTCTATGCGCCGATCGGGGCCGCGACCTTCTATCACACCAATGCGATCCTGCCGTGGTGGGCGTCGAGCCTCGCGCGGATCGGCGCGGTCGGCGCGCATATCTTCTACCGCTGGCGCGGGGCGATGGAGGGGGCGTTGAGCTTTCGCGCCGCTTATGCCGGCGTCGAGCCGCTGCCGTTGCAACCCGATGTCGCCGACGCGGCGGCGCAGACCGCGGCGCTGTATCGCGACAGCGGCGCGGATGGCGGCGTCACCGTGCACCGCGGTCAGGTGGCGGCGATCGTCCGCCCCGATGCGCCCGCAGCCTCCGCGCCCGCAGCGATTGCGAACGCGGTCGCCGCGCCGCGGATCACCGTCGCCGCGGGGGTGCGCGTCCATCTCGGCAGCGTCGCGCCGCAGCGCTTCGTCACCGCCGGCGCGACGGTCGGCGAAGAGACCGACCCGGGCTGATCCGCCCGGTCAGGCGGGGGCGAGCGCCGGCTCGCGCGCCGGCGTGGCGACGACATCCTCCTCGGTGAGCAGCCGCCAGCCGTTCGGTCCGAGCACTTCGAGCGGGCGATAGCGCGTCTTGTACGCCATGCGCGCCGAGCCCTTCACCCAATAGCCGAGATAGACGAACGGCAGCCCGGCATCGCGGGCGCGGGCGATGTGATCCATGATGATGACGTTGCCGAGTCCCGGACGCGCCTCCGCCCCCTCCTCGTCGGCGGCGAAGAAGCTGTAGATCATCGACAATCCGTCCGCCTGCCGATCGGTGAGGCAGGCGCCGACCAGTTCGCCGCGCGATCCGTCGGTGGTGCGGGTGCGATATTCGACGATCATCGAATTGACCGGCGAATGCTCGATCATGTCGGCGTAATCGTCCTCGTCCATCCCGGCCATGCCGCCGCCGGGGTGGCGCGCGGCGAGGTAGCGGCGGAGCAACTGGAATTGCTCGTCGGTCGCCCATGGGCGGCAGACGGCGATTTCGAGGTCGCCGTTCCGGCGCAGCAGCTTGCGCTGGCTGGCGTTGGGCGCGAATTCCTGCGTGACGATGCGCACCGAGACGCAGGCGGTGCAGCCCGCGCAGGACGGACGATAGGCGACGCCCTGCGACCGGCGGAAACCGATCCGGCTGAGCGCGTCGTTGAGTTCACCGGCATGCGGGCCGCTCAATTCGGTAAAGACCTTGCGCTCCTGACGCCCCGGCAGATAAGGGCAGGGGGCGGGGGTCGTGACGAAAAAGCGCGGAAAACGAAAAGGCGCAGTCACCGCCGGCAATCCCCTGGAACGTGCCACGCGCGATGCGGTGCCGTCGATCTATGAATGCACCGCGGCGCGCTGCAAAGTGGCATTCGGATCAAAAAAGGTTAATTTCTGGCTAAGTGTGTTGCCGCAACCATAGTCGGCTCCAAAACGGGACGATGTTGCGCTGCAGGAACAAAGTTGGTAACCGGTCGTTCCCGGTATCCATTCCGCTTGGAGTTTTGTTTATGTCGAAGACTTTCGCTGGTTTGCTCGCCGCCTTGGCGATGATTGCCGCTCCGGTCGCTGCTAGCGCCGCGCCTGCCAACCCCGCCGCGTCGCTGTCGGTCGCCAAGTCGGTCCGCGCCAGCGCGCCGTCGTCGAAGAAGAGCGAGCTGGCCGGTGGCGGTCTCCTCGCCGCGCTCATCGTTGCCGGCGTGGTCGCGATCGGCGTCGTCGCCGTCGTGCAGGACGGCGATTCCGACAGCAACTAAGCTGACGGTTCGACCTGACGAAACGGGGGCTGCGCCACGGCGCGGCCCCCGTTTTCGTGTGGGTGGTGATTTCTGCGCCGCCTAGAGAGCTGGCGCATTTGGCAAAGGCGATGAGGTTCGATCGGCTTCCCCATCAGGGTCGTCACCCCGGACTTGTTCCGGGGTCCACCCGGCCGCGGGGGAACGGTGTCGGCTCAAGCCTTTCCCCTCGCCGCAGAGTGGACCCCGGAACACGTCCGGGGTGACGGGGTGGGTTTGGCAGACGGCGGGCTTACTCAAATCTTCTGATGCGTCAGCCCTTCCGAACGGCCTTACGCCTGTTCCACCATGCTCGTCTCATAGCCGCCGTCGCGCAGTGCGGCGATCAGGCGGTTGAGGTGGTCGCGGTCGCGCGCCTCGCATTCGATCTCGGTGAACAGGCCCTTGGCGGGCAGCGAGGTGAAGATGCGCTGGTGATAGACTTCGATGATGTTGACGCGCTGCGCGTCGAAGATGCGCGCGACATTGTACAATGCGCCCGGCTGGTCCTGCATCCGCACGCGCAACCGCGCCAGCCGCCCCGACCGCGCGAGGTCGCGCAGCAGCACGTTGGCGAGCAGCCGCGTGTCGATATTGCCGCCGCACAGGATGATGCCGACGGTGCGGCCCTTGAACCGCTCGGGATAGGCCATCAGCGCGGCGAGGCCGGCGGCGCCGGCGCCCTCTACGACCGTCTTCTCGATCTGGAGCAGCAGGCTGACCGCCTCCTCGAGATTGCGCTCGCCGACCAGCACGATGTCGTCGACCAGTTCGGCGACCATCCGCGCGGTGATGCCGCCCGGCTCCTTGACCGCGATGCCCTCGGCGAGCGTGTCGCCGGCGCAGGGCAGATCGGTGCCGTTGATCCGGTTGTACATCGACGGGAACAGTTCGGCCTGCACGCCGACCACCTCGATCGCATGATCCGCGGCGCGTGCGACGATCGACGTGCCCGAAATCAGGCCGCCGCCGCCGATCGGGATCAACAGCGTGTCGAGGCCCGGCACGTCCTCCAGCATTTCGACCGCCGCGGTGCCTTGACCGGCGATGACGCGCGGATCGTCGAACGGATGGACGAAGGTGAAGTCGCATTGCGCCTCGAGCACGCGGGCATGCGCATAGGCGGCGTCGAACGTCTCGCCCTCCAGCACGACCTTCGCCTTGTGGCCCTCGGTCTGCATCACCTTCACCGTCGGCGTGGTGCGCGGCATGACGATCGTCGCCGGGATACCCAGCCGGTTGGCGTGATAGGCGAGGCCCTGCGCATGATTGCCCGCCGAGGCGGCGATGACGCCCTTGGCGCGTGCTTCCGGCGACAATTGCAGCAAGGTGTTGAGCGCGCCGCGTTCCTTATAGGCGGCGGTGAACTGGAGGTTCTCGAACTTGAGATAGACCTTCGCGCCGGTCATCTCGCTCAGCGTCTTGCTGATCAGCGTCGGCGTGCGGACGATCGCGTCGCGGATGCGGGCATGGGCGGCGCGGACGTCATCGATGCTGACGGGCAAAGCGGTTGCGGCGGGGTTCGAGGCCATATCGGTCCCGCTAGACCATCTGGTGCGGCGGGGGAACACCGCTTATGCGGGACGGCATGGCACAATGGGTTATCAGCGGGCGCACCGGCGGCGTGCTCAAGGCGATGTTGCTGGCGACGGCATGGATGCTGCCCGCGGTGGCGGGGGCGGACGGGATCGTCGACAACGTCAACGGGCTGACGCTGGACAAGGACGGCAAGGTCGTCCGCTTCCAGGCGTTGCTGGTGACGCCCGACGGGCATGTCGCCAAATTGCTCGGTGCGAAGGACAAGCGTCCCGACAAGCTCGACTGGCGGGTCGATTTCAAGGGCAAGACGTTGCTGCCCGGGATGATCGACGCGCACGGCCATGTCATGGAACTGGGCTTTCGCGCGCTCGAACTCGATCTGTCCGAGACCAAGAGCCTCGCGGAGGCGCAGGCGAAGATCGCCGAATACGCCCGCACCAATCCCGACAAGGCGTGGATCATCGGGGGCGGCTGGAATCAGGAGGCCTGGGGTCTCGGCCGCTTCCCCACCGCCGCGGAGCTCGACGCGGCGGTCGGCGACCGGCCGGTGTGGCTCGCGCGCGCCGACGGTCATGCGAGCTGGGGCAACAGCGCCGCATTGAAGGCGGCGGGGGTGACCGCCAAGAGCGTCTCGCCCGCCGGCGGGCGGATCGAGAAGGGGGCAGGGGGCCAGCCCGCGGGCGTGTTCGTCGACGCCGCGCAGAGCCTCGTCGCCAAGGTGGTGCCGCAGCCGCTCGGCAAGGATCGCAACGCCGCCTTCGTCAAGGCGCAGACCATCCTGCTCAGTTATGGCGTCACCGCCACCGCCGACATGGGGACGAGCATCGAGGACTGGCTGACCTATCGCCGCATCGGCGATCTCGGCGGGCTGCGCGTGCGCATCATGAGCTACGGCATGGGCGTCGACACGACGGTGCAGATCGGCGGCACCGGGCCGACGCCGTGGCTGTACGCCGACAAGCTCAAGCTGGTCGGGGTGAAGCTCTATGCCGACGGCGCGCTGGGCTCGCGCGGCGCGTGGCTGAAGGCGCCCTATGCCGATGCGCCGGGCCAGTCGGGCGCGGGCTTCATGACCGACACGGTGCTGCGCAACCTGATGAGCCGCGCGGCGATGGACGGCTATCAGGTCGCGGTTCACGCGATCGGCGACCGCGCCAATGCCGAGGTGCTCGATGCGATCGACGAGATGGCGCAGACCTACAAGGGCGACCGGCGCTGGCGTGTCGAGCATGCGCAGATCGTCGATCCCGTCGACCTGCCGCGTTTCGGGAAATATGGCACGATCGCCTCGATGCAGCCGACGCACGAGACCGGCGACCGGGTGATGGCGGAGGCGCGGCTGGGGCCGCAGCGGCTGACCGGCGCCTATGCCTGGGCGTCGATGCTCAAGAACGGATCGAAGCTGGCGTTCGGATCGGACTATCCGGTCGAGCGACCCGATCCCTGGGCGGGCTGGGCGGCGTCGTTCACCCGGCAGGGCGCCGACGGCCAGCCGTTCGGCGGCTGGCGCCCGGAGGAAGCGGTGACGCGCGAACAGGGCTGGTGGGGCTTTACCGGCGGCGCGGCCTATGCCGGCTTCGCCGAGGATCGCATCGGCCGGCTCGCGCCGGGGATGCAGGCGGACTTCATCATCGTCGACCGCGATCCGTTGCTCGCCTCGCCCACCGACCTGCGCGCCACGAAGGTGCAGGAGACGTGGGTGGGCGGCTACAAGGTGTGGGAGCGGAAGTAACCGCTCCCGCGACGGTCAGAGTTCGGCACCGCCGGCGTCGATCATCTCGAGCGCATGCGCGAGGTGGACCGCGGCGATCTGCGCCGAGAAGGACTGCAATCCGTCGAGCAGCTCGAGCGCGTCGAGGATCATATATTTGGCGCTCAGCGCCGCTTGATTGGTCGCGGTATCGATTGCGGTCGGCATGGATATGATCCCCCCTGTTGGTAAGTCGTTTTTATTATACGATTCTCTAAAGGGATATTAACGTTTGGGAAGTCAGGCTTCCTGATCTCGATCAGGATTCGGGTTGGAAATGGTCGTTCCGGTGCGCGCCTGCGATCCTCACAACGCAACAAAAAAGCTGCGGCATTGGACATGCCGCAGCTCTTGTTCGCCGGACGTGGCGCAAATGTCAGATCAGGCGACTGCGCCAATTTCTTCTGGTTCGCGAAGCACATAGCCGCGACCCCAGACCGTCTCGATATAATTTTCGCCTTCGCAGGCGAGGCTGAGTTTCTTGCGCAGCTTGCAGATGAAGACGTCGATGATCTTCAGCTCGGGCTCGTCCATGCCGCCGTAGAGATGGTTAAGGAACATCTCCTTGGTCAGCGTCGTGCCCTTGCGCAGCGAGAGCAGCTCGAGCATCGCATATTCCTTGCCGGTCAGATGGACGCGGCTGCCGTCGACCTCGACCGTCTTGGCATCGAGATTGACCGCGAGCTTGCCGGTGCGGATGACCGACTGGCTGTGCCCCTTCGAGCGGCGGACGACGGCGTGGATACGCGCGATCAGTTCCTCGCGATGGAACGGCTTGGTGACGTAATCGTCGGCGCCGAAGCCGAAGCTGCGCACCTTCGAATCCATCTCGTTGATCCCCGACAGGATCAGCACCGGGGTCGCGACGCGGGCGACGCGCAGCTTCTTGAGCACGTCATAGCCGTGCATGTCCGGCAGATTGAGATCGAGCAGGATGATGTCGTAATCGTACAGCTTGCCGAGATCGAGGCCCTCTTCGCCCAGATCGGTGGTGTAGACGTTGAAGCCTTCGGTCCCGAGCATCAGCTCGATCGCCTTGGCGGTGGTCGGCTCGTCCTCGATCAACAGCACTCGCATCGCGTCGTCCCCTGCTGGCCATACCCTGAGCACCCCTGCTGCACGGCTCGACCCGATTCATTAACCAAAGAACATCTGAAGGCAAAAGGTTAATTAGGGTTTAATCCAGCGGCTGCCGGACCACATGGGTTAATCTTTTTTCACATCCTCGTCGGGATCCGTCGGCGTAAGGTCTGGACCCAGCAAGGTTTGATGGCGGCTGCGCGGAATATCCTCGCCCAGAACCTCGCGCAGGTAGAGGCTGCGCACGAGCGTAAAGATGACCACGAGCAGCGCGGCGGAGAAGAACAGGCCGAAGATGCCGAAGATCACGCCGATGCCGATGATCGCGAAGACGGTGATCGCCGGCGGGATCGAGATGACGCGCGCCTGTACATAAGGGGTGATGAAGTTGGTCTGGATCAGCCGCACTAGCGCATAAGTGACGAGCGTGCCGATCAGCGGCCCGGTCCCCTGCGTCGCGGCGAGGCCCAGCGCCGGGATCATCGCCGCGGTCGGGCCGATATAGGGGATGAACTCCGACAGGCCGGCGAGCAGGCCGAGCGCCGCGGCGGAGGGCACGCCCGAAATCCACAGCCCGACGCCGACCAGCACGCCCATGCTGGTCATCAGGATCAGCGACGAGCGCAGCCACAGCCGCAACGTCGAGCCGACGTCGAACAGCGCATCCTCGATCGCCGGCCGCTTGCCGCGCGGGATCAGGAACAGGAAGCCGCGCTGGTAGATGCCGGGATCGGCGGCGAAGAAGGCGGCGCCGACGAGCAGCAGCAGGCTGTTGAGCAACAGCTCGCCGCCGCCCTGGACGAGCCCGCTGACGTCCTGCGCGGCCTGCGAACCGGCATAGGCCTGTTGCACCGCGTCGACGATCTTGGCGCCGACCGGACTGCGCGACGCCCAGGCGGCAAGCTGATCGAGCAGGCCGGGCAATTGCGTGACGAGCACGTTGACCTGTTCGCGGAACTGCACCCCGAACAGCCAGACGAGGAAGGCGACGATACCGAAGGCGGTGGCGATGCCGAGGCCGAGCGACGCCTTCTCGGGGACGCGCAGGTGATCGCGATAGAGATCGGCGATCGCGTGGATCGCGATCGCGCCGAGCATCGAGCCGAAGGCGAGGATGAGCAGATTGCCCGCCTTGAACAAAGCCGCGGCGACCGCGGCGATGACGAGGATGTAGAGGATGCGGCGGATGAAGCGGGCGTCGTCCGCATCGGGGGCGAGACGGTTCACGCGCGCGCCCGGCCGGGAGATCGTACGCAGGCGGCGGTGGTCACGGACGTCTCTCCCCGGCGCTGCGATTCGGCGCGCCGCAGGTGTAACGTATAACCGGCGAAACGGGTGCAGGACCTTCGTCGTCGCGGGCCTGCCTGCGTCGGTGGGGTTTCGCCGGCGCGGCGGCGGTTGTACGGAGCGGCGCAACATCGTGGCGTCCTTGCGTTTTCCGGCGCCCTTCCTCTTACCGAAAGAGCTCCTCATGAAACTCTGCCGCTTCGGCCAGCCCGGCCAGGAACAGCCCGGCCTCGTCGACGATGCCGGTCGCATCCGCGACCTGTCGGGCGTGGTCGCCGACATCACCGTCGATGCGATCCCTGCGGTGCGCGCCGCGGACGTCGCGGCGCTGCCGGTGGTCGACGGGACGCCGCGCTACGGCGTGCCGGTCAAGGGCATCGGCAAGATCGTCGCGGTCGGCCTCAACTATCGCGATCATGCGATCGAATCGAACCTGCCGATCCCGACCGAGCCGATGATGTTCATGAAGGCGCTGTCGAGCCTGTCCGGCCCGAACGACGACGTCATGCTGCCCAAGGATTCGACGCACAGCGACTGGGAGGTCGAGCTGGGCGTGATCATCGGCAAGACCTGCCGCTACGTGTCCGAGGATGCGGCGCTCGACCATGTCGCCGGCTATGTGCTCGCCAACGACGTGTCTGAGCGGTTCAACCAGAAGCAGCGCGGCACGCAATGGTCGAAGGGCAAGGGCCACGACACCTTCTGCCCGGTCGGCCCGTGGCTGGTCACGCCCGACGAGATCGGCGACGTGCAGGCGCTCGCCATGCACCTCGACGTCAACGGCGCGCGGATGCAGACCGGCAATACCAGCACGATGATCTTCGATCTCAAGCAGCTGATCAGCTACGTCAGCGAATATGTCACCTTGCTGCCGGGCGACCTGCTGATCACCGGCACCCCGCCGGGCGTCGGCGAGGGCAAGAAGCCGCAATCGATCTACCTCAAGGCGGGCGACGTGATGGAGCTGGCGATCGACCGGCTTGGCACGCAGCGCCAGCAGGTGGTCGCGTGGCGCCATCCCGGCGACGCGGCACGGGCCTGAACCGACAAATGCCGAATCGTTGGTGGCGCAACACAGTGCTCCTGCGAAAGCAGGAGCCTAGTGCCAAGTAGAACACCGTCTTATGGTGATCGGGACTCCTGGGCTCCTGCTTTCGCAGGAGCACCGGGGGCAGCTTTGCACGGGTCTCCGACCGATCCGGCGTGACGGGAATGGGAACACTGCACACCCGCCCGGACGGACTCGTGCGACTATTCTGTGGTCACGCGGGATCGGAACGGGCGTTGCCCTCGCCGGCGTCGGCGATCAGTTGCGCGTAGCAGCGCGCCAGTTCGAGATGGACGCGGCGCCCGTCGGTATCGCGCGCGCGCTCGGCGAGCTGTCGTTCCTGGCGTTCGCGGCGGACATAGAATTCGATATCGGCTGACATCTGCATGGCGCGCCTCCCGTTCGAAATCATTCCCCGCCGCTCTGGGTCTGCGCGGCAGGCAATTCATCTATAACGGTTTTTTCGCAATTTCGAATTCAATTGGATCAATCCGGCGACGCTATCCCACGTCGTCGAGCGGCAGCGCGATAGCGCATCGCATGCCGCGATCGGCGAAATCGAGCGTCACCGTCGCGTCGACTTCGTAACGCAGGCTGCGGGTGAGCAGTTCGAGCCCGAAGCCCTCGCCGACCGGCGCCATGACGCCGCCGGCGGGCAGATCCTCGTGCCACTGGATGTGGAGCTGGCGTCCGCCTTCGTCGTCGTCGCCGCCCGCGGTCGACCAGCGGATGTCGAGGCGGCCGTCGTCGCGGCGCAGCGCGCCGTGCTGGACGGCATTGTCGGTCAGTTCGTGGAAGGCGATGCCAAGCTGATCGGCGAGCCGCGGCGGCAGCCGCACCTCGGGGCCGCCATAGCCGACGCGGCCGCCGACCTGATGCGCGAGCAGCGCGTCGGCAAGCAGTCCCTCCAGGTCGACGCCCTGGTCGCCGGCGCGCATGATATGGCTCTGCGTCCGCGCGAAAGCGGCGAGACGGCCATCGAAATGGTTGCGATAGTCCTCCACCGTATCGCTATTCTCCGCGGTGCGCCGCGCGATCGAGCGGATGATCGCCATCGCGTTGCGGATGCGATGGTGGAGCGCGGCCCGCAGCCGGCCTTCGCCGGCGAGTCGCTGGTGCAGGTCGGAAATGTCGATCGCGCTGCCGCGCCAATCGTCGGTGCCGTCGCCGGCGGGCCTGCCCTGCACGCGCAGCCAGCGATACTCGCCCGTCGCGACCGCGCGCACGCGCAGATCGGCGCTGAACAGCCGGGTCGTGCGCGCGCGATACCAGCCGGCGGTGAGCACGGCATGATCGTCCGGATGAAGGCAGGCGAGCCAGCCGCTTCCGGCGCGCTCCGCCGCGCTTTGCCCGGTCAGCGACGACCAGGCGGCGGCGAAGGCGAGGCTGCCCCCCTCGGCGGCGGCGTGCCAGTCGATCGGGCCGCACGCGGCGGGTGGGTCGGCAGCGGTGGCGACGATGGCGGGAGGATTACCCGTTGGCATCCAGATGCCGTCCTTCGTGATCGAGGTGGAGATAGGCCGGATTGAACATCGCGACATCGCACAGCCCGTCAAGATCGAGCGCCTCGAACTCGCGCCCCTTCCAGCGGATCAGGTTGCGGGAGCGCAGCTCCTGCACCATCCGGTTGACGTGAACCGGCGTCATCCCTGTCGCTTCGGCCAGGTCGGTCTGGGTCAGCGGGATCTCGCAGCGCGCGCCGTCGACCATGCCGACGACGCGCAGGCGGAAGATCAGCTCGCAAAAGAGGTGCGACAGCCGCTCCAGTGCATCGCGCTGGCCCAGATTCACCGTCCACTCGCGCTGGATCGCCGCGCCGGTCAGCGCGTCCCACCACAAGGCCTGATTGACGCGCGGGCCGAGCGCTGCCAGCGCCTCGATCTGGTCGCGCGGGATCTCGACGTAGCGCACGGGGGTCAGCGCGCCGACCGAATGATCCATTTCGCGCAGGATATAGCCATGCACGTCGCAGAGGTCGCCGGGCAGGTGGAAGGCGATGATCTGTCGCCGCCCGTCCTCCAGCGTCTTGTAGCGGAACGCCCAGCCGTCGACGATCAGATTGACGCCGCGCGGACGATCGCCCTCGCGGATCAGGTCGCGGCGCTGGCGTACCGCGAGCGGCGGTCCCGCGCACGCCGTCTCGATCGCCGCGCGTTCGTCGTCGGCGAACACGACATAATGCTGCAGCCGGGTGATCAGGCGATTGGCGAGTGGCGCAGGTGACATGGTGAAACTTGACAGCATTTGTCGCTTCTGCTCGCTTACCCATGTTAAAGCCGCCGGCGCCTGATTCATTATCCCTTGTTTTACAGGGAGTAGCTCAATGACATCAGCAGCAGCATCACCGCTGGCCGGGCGATCCATCCTCATCGTCGAGGACGAATATCTGATCGCGGACGATCTGGCGCGTGATTTGCGCGCGGTCGGCGCGCAGGTGGTCGGGCCGGTCGCCTCGCTGCCGCAGGCGATGCGGCTGCTCGCCGAGGCCGAAGCGCCCGATGTCGCGATCCTCGACATCAACCTGCGCGAGACGTTGGTCTATCCGCTGATCGACCGTTTGCTCGCGGCCGAGGTGCGCGTGCTGATCACCAGCGGCTATGACGCGGCGATCATCCCGGACCGCTATCGCGCGCTGCCACGCTGCGACAAGCCGGTGTCGACCGGCCATCTCCGCGCCGCGGCGGAGCAAGTGTGGACCGGCGCCACGGTATCGCTGCCGACGCCCTGACGGCGCATCCCGGACGGCGCCGCCGCCGAAATTCCTCCCCAGCTAGGGCAGGGCATTCGCATATGGCTGCGCTGATGAGGCTCGATCGGTTTCCTCATCAGATTCGTCACCCCGGACTCGTTCCGGGGTCCACCAGGCCGCAAGAGAACGGTGTCGAATCAAGCCTTTCTCCTCGCCGCAGGGTGGACCTCGGAACAAGTCCGGGGTGACGGGGTGGGCGTGGAAGACGACAGGCTCGCACGAGCGTCAATATGCGATTGCCCTGCCCTAGCGAGGTAGGAATTTATCGCTTGGCAATCGGCCCGGACGAATCCTTGGGGGCCCGCATGTCGCCTCATCCCTTCACGAAAAAGGGGTCCGGCATCGCTGCCGAACCCCTCTTGCTCACGTCGATCCGCAGGATCAGTCGCGCGTTTCGGTCAGGAACGCCGGCGCGAACTCGGGCGCGGGGCCGTCGTCGTTGCCGCCGCCGTTGCGCGGACCGCGATCGCCGCCCTCGCCGCGGGGACCACGGTCGCCGCCGTCGCGACGCGGACCACGGCCACCGCCGTCACGTCCGCCGCCGTCGCGACGCGGGCCACGGTCGCCACGGCCACCGCCGTCACGATCGCCGCCGCCGCTGCGCGGGCCGCGCGGACCACGGTCACCACCTTCGCGGGGCTCACGTGCCGGACGCGTGTCCTCCAGCTCGGCGCCGGTTTCCTGGTCGACGACGCGCATCGACAGGCGGACCTTGCCGCGCGGATCGATCTCGAGGACCTTGACCTTGACGGCCTGGCCTTCCGAGAGGACGTCCGAGACCTTCTCGACGCGCTCGTTCTTGATCTCCGAGACGTGGACGAGACCGTCCTTGCCGCCCATGAAGTTCACGAAGGCGCCGAAATCGACGAGGTTGACGACCTTGCCGTCATAGACCTTGCCGACTTCCGCTTCCTCGACGAGGCCCTTGATCCACTTGATCGCGGCCTCGATCTGCGCCGGATCGGACGAGGAGACCTTGATGACGCCCTCGTCGTCGATGTCGACCTTGGCGCCGGTCTGCGCGACGATCTCGCGGATCACCTTGCCGCCGGTGCCGATGACTTCGCGGATCTTCGACTTGTCGATCGAGAAGGTCTCGATGCGCGGCGCGTGCGCCGACAGCTCCGAGCGGGTCTCGCCCAGCGCCTTGGCCATCTCGCCGAGGATGTGCGCGCGGCCCTCATGCGCCTGTGCCAGCGCGACCTTCATGATCTCTTCGGTGATGCCGGCGATCTTGATGTCCATCTGCAGCGAGGTGATGCCCTCGCTGGTGCCGGCCACCTTGAAGTCCATGTCGCCGAGGTGATCCTCGTCGCCGAGGATGTCCGACAGGACGGCGAAGTCCTTGCCCTCGAGGATCAGGCCCATCGCGATGCCCGACACCGGGCGCTTCAGCGGCACGCCGGCATCCATCATCGACAGCGAACCGCCGCACACCGTCGCCATCGACGACGACCCGTTGCTCTCCGTGATGTCGCTGGTGACGCGGATCGTGTAGGGGAATTCCTCCTTGGTCGGCAGCACCGGGCGCAGCGCGCGCCATGCCAGCTTGCCGTGACCGACCTCGCGACGGCCCGGCGCGCCGAAGCGGCCGACTTCACCGACCGAATAGGGCGGGAAGTTATAGTGGAGCATGAAATTCTGGTACGACAGGCCGCCGAGGCCGTCGATCATCTGCTCCGCGTCGCGGGTGCCGAGCGTGGTGGTCGCGATCGTCTGCGTCTCGCCACGCGTGAACAGCGCCGAACCGTGCGCGCGCGGCAGGAAGTGGACTTCCGCCTCGATCGGACGGACCGTCTTGGTGTCGCGACCGTCGATGCGGCGGCCGGTCTTGAGGATCGCGGTGCGGACGATGTCCGCCTCCAGCTTCTTCACCAGCTTGAGGCTGGCGAGATAGGCCTGGGGATCGCTGTCCTTGAGGTCGGCCATGCCTTCACGTGCTTTCGCACGGGCTTCGTTGATCGCGGTCTGGCGGGCCTGCTTGTCGGTCAGCTTGTACGCCGCCTCCAGGTCCTTGCCGATCAGCTTCTTGAGCTTGGCCTTCACGCCGGCGCTGTCGTCCTGGACCTTCAGTTCCCAGGGCTCCTTGGCGGCCTGTTCGGCGAGCTTGATGATCGCGTCGATGACCTGCTGCGACGCGCGATGCGCGAACATCACGGCGCCGAGCATGACGTCTTCCGACAGCTCGTTGGCTTCGGACTCGACCATCATCACCGCGTCGTGCGTCGCCGCGACCATCAGGTCGAGGTCGCCGTTGGCGACTTCGGCGTCCGACGGATTGAGCTGATACTCGCCGTCCTTATAGCCGACGCGTGCCGCGCCGATCGGGCCCATGAAGGGCACGCCCGACAGCGTCATCGCCGCCGAGGCGGCGATCATCGCCAGCAGATCGGGCTCATTCTCGCCGTCATAGCTGAGCACCTGCGCGATGCAGTTGATCTCGTTGTAGAAGCCCTCGGGGAACAGCGGGCGGATCGGACGATCGATCAGGCGGCTGACCAGCGTCTCACGCTCGGTGGCGCCGCGCTCGCGCTTGAAGAAGCCGCCGGGGATGCGGCCGCTGGCGGAGAATTTCTCCTGATAATGGACGGTCAGCGGGAAGAAATCCTGGCCTTCCTTCACCGACTTCGCCGCGGTGACGGCGCAGAGCACGACCGTCTCGCCGAGCGTCGCGATCACCGCGCCGTCGGCCTGGCGGGCGACCTTGCCCGTTTCGAGGGTCAGCGTCTGGCCGCCCCACTCGATCGATACCTTCTTGGCATTGAACATGTATTTTCCTTCACTCCCCGAGCCAGATGCTGCGGGGGGCCTGTCTGCGGGCTAAGCCGGCCCGCGTCGGTATGGAGCGTCTTGTCGCTCCCGTGGATCGGGGCCGAATTGCCCGTCTCCGCTACCCGGCTCATGCCGGTATTCGTGAATTCGTGATGTCCGCCTGTAGCACGGACATATGAAAAGGGCGACCCGAAGGCCGCCCTCATCGTTACTTGCGAAGGCCGAGCTTCGCGATCAGGTCGAGGTACCGCTGACCGTCGGTCTTGCGGAGATAGTCGAGCAGCGAGCGCCGCTTGTTGACCATCATCAGCAGCCCGCGGCGCGAATGGTTGTCCTTCTTGTGACCCTTGAAATGCTCGGTCAGGTTCTTGATGCGCTCCGACAGGATCGCGACCTGGACTTCCGGCGAACCGGTGTCGCCTTCCTGGCGCGCATGTTCCTTGACGACTTCGGCCTTGCGCTCTGCGGTAATGGTCATGTGTCAGTCCTCGACATCGTTCAAAGGTTGAAGCCACGGACGACGCGGGCCTCTGCGGCCTCGACCTCTATCAGCGCGACCGGGATATCCCCGTCACACGCGAAATATTGGCCATCGTCCCTGTCGATCCCGCTCAGAACGCGCCCCTGGCGGAGCGCCCCTGCCTGTTCGGGGGTGAGGGATAGAGCCGGGATGTCGTCCAGCCCCGCCCTCAATGGCAGGATTACCTGTTCAAGGCTGCGCGCCATACCGGCTTCGGCCAATTTGTCCAGCGATATCGCGGGGGCGAGGTCGAACGGCCCCGCCTTGGTGCGGCGGAGCATGGTGACGTGACCGACCGTGCCGAGCGCCAGCGCGACGTCGCGCGCGAGGGAGCGGATATAAGTGCCCTTGGAGACGTGCGCGGTGAGGGTGATCTCTCCCAATTCCTCCCCGGCACGGGGAGGGGGACCATCCGCAGGATGGTGGAGGGGGGCTTCCTCCCGCGAAACCGTTTGGGGAGGCCCCCCTCCACCATCCGCTGGCGCGGACGGTCCCCCTCCCCGTGCCGGGGAGGAATATAGCGCGTGGATCGTCACCTGCCGCCCGGCCAGCACCACCTCTTCCCCGGCTCGCGCCAAGTCATACGCCCGCGCGCCGTCGACCTTGAGCGCCGAATAGGCCGGCGGCACCTGCGTGATCGGCCCGGTGAAGCGCGGCAGCACCGCCGCGACCTGGGCCGCGGTCGGCCGCACGTCGGAGGTCGCGATCACCGCCCCCTCCGCATCGAGCGTATCGGTCTGCTCGCCGAAGCGAATCGTGAAATCGTAGACCTTGTCGCTGTCGAGCATCCGCCCGGCGAGCTTGGTCGCCTCGCCCACCGCGACCGGCAGCACCCCGGTCGCCAGCGGATCGAGCGTGCCGCCATGGCCGACCTTGAACTTGCCGTAGCCGCCCTGCCGCAGCGCGCGCTTGACCGCGGAGACGACCTGCGTGCTGCCCAGCCCCAAGGGCTTGTCGATGATGATCCAACCGTGCATCGCGCGGCCGTTAGGCGATTGCGGTCGCCAAGGCCAGGAACCAGCCGATCACCGCTTGCGCCGGCGGCCCGACGACGCGCCTGACCAGATCGGCGCCGGGGAAGACCATCGGCAGCACGACCAGCACGAGGATCAGCAGCAGGAAGCCGAACCGCCCGATCTTGGCATATTGCGCGGCGAGCGGCCGCGGCAGCAGCCCCTCGACGACATGGCCGCCATCGAAGGGCGGCATCGGCAACAGGTTGAAGATCGCGAGGAAGACGTTGACCAGCAGGAAGTTGACGAGATTGGCGAGCACGAAGGCCGCGACCCCGACCGGCGCGGTGCCGCCCGCGGTCGCGCCGATGACGCCGATCGCGATCGCGGTCAGCGTCGCGAGCGCGAGGTTCATCCCCGGCCCGGCGAGCGCCACCGCGACCATGCCCCAGCGCGGATTGCGCAGCCGCTGCGCGATCACCGGCACCGGCTTGGCCCAGCCGAACACCGGCGCACCGGCGATGGCGAGACCGAGCGGCAGGATCAATGTACCGACCGGATCGACGTGGCGGATCGGATTGAAGCTCAGCCGCCGCTGCTCCTGCGCGGTCGGATCGCCGAGCCATTTCGCCATCCAGCCATGCGCGACCTCGTGGAAGACGATCGCGATCACCAGCGGGATGATCCAGACGGCGGTGCGATAGACGATGTTCTCGGGGTTCATGCGCGCGATATGGCGTGGGGCAGGGCGGTCCGCCAGAGTGCGTCGCGCTCACCCTCACCCATCGCCGGCTCCGCCGTCTCTCCCTCTCCCGGCGGGAGAGGGAAGGGGCCCGCCGCCGCAGGCGGTGGGAAGGGTGAGGACGGCGGCTAGGACCCCAATGCCTCGCTGAAATGCCGGCGGCACAGCGCGACATAAAGGTCGTTGCCGCCGATCTCGGTCTGCGCGCCCTCGGCGATCGCACGACCTTGCGCATCGACGCGCAGGTTCATGATCGCCTTGCGCCCGCAGACGCACACCGATTTGATCTCGATGAGGGCATCCGCGATCGCGAGCAGCCGCGCCGATCCCTCGAACAACCGCCCCTGGAAATCGGTGCGCAGTCCATAGGCAAGCACCGGCACGTTGAGCACGTCGCAGATCCGCGCCAATTGCGCGACCTGCCCGGCGGAGAGGAATTGCGCCTCGTCGACCAGCACGCAGGCGAGCGGCTCGCGCGCCTGCCGCTCGGCGACGCAGGCGGCGAGGTCGGTGGCCGCATCGAACGGCGTCGCCGGCGCCTCGAGCCCGATCCGGCTGGTGATCGTCCCCGCCGCGAAACGATCGTCCACCGCGGCGGTGAACAGCATCGTGTTCATGCCCCGCTCGCGATAGTTGAAGTCCGCCTGCAGCAGCGTCGTCGACTTGCCCGCATTCATCGAGGCGTAGTAGAAATAGAGCTTGGCCACCGACTAAGCCCCGTCAATCCTCGCCCAGATCGCGCGCCACCTCGGGCTTGCGGAGCAGCGCGTCGATGTGGCTGCCCTCGTCGAAGCTCTCGTCGCTCAGGAACTTGAGCTTGGCGGCATATTTGGTCTGGATGCGATGCGCGACCTCGCGCTGCAGATAGGCGGTGTTGGTGCGCAGCGCCTTGAGCACCTGTTCCTCGTCCTTGCCGAGCAGCGGCTTCACGAACACCGTCGCGTGGCGCAGGTCGGAGGACATGCGGACCTCGGTGATCGAGACCATGTGCTTGGCCAGCGTCTCGTCGTGGACGTCGCCGCGCTGTAGGATCTCCGACAGCACGTGGCGGACCTGTTCGCCGATGCGCAGCGCGCGGACCGATTTATCCTGGGGATCTTTGTTCATGATTCCTTTTACCCCCTCCCGGCGGGGGAGGGAGGGTGAGGGCAGGAGGCATGCCGCCTTCACCCGTCCGCCGCCTGCGGCAGCGCCCTCCCTCTCCCGGATGGGAGAGGGACATGGTTTAGAGGGTGCGTTCGCGCATCTCGACTTCGAACGTCTCGAGGAAGTCGCCGGGCTTGATGTCGACGAAATTCTGCGTGAACGTCACACCGCATTCCAGACCGGCGCGCACTTCGGCGACATCGTCCTTGAAGCGGCGCAGCGACGCGATCTCACCCTGATAGATGATGACGTCGTTGCGCGTGATGCGCGCCTTGAGCGCCTTGCGGATGACGCCGTCGACCACGAGCAGACCGGCCGCCTTGCCGTGCTTGCCCGCCGAGAAGACGTCGCGGATCTCCGCCCGGCCAACCACGGTCTCGAACGCTTCCGGCCCGAGCTCGCCCGCCATGCCGGCGCGGATCTCGTCGATCAGGTCGTAGATGACGTCATAGTACTTCAACGCCACCTTCTGCCGATCGGCGATCTCGCGTGCCTTGGCATTGGCGCGGACGTTGAAGCCGATGATCGGCGCGCCGCTCGCACCCGCCAGCGTCACGTCGCTCTCGGTGATGCCGCCGACGCCCGAGTGCAGCACCCGCGCCTTGATGAGATCGGTCGAGATCTTGTTGATCGACGCGACGATCGCCTCGACCGTCCCCTGGGTGTCGGCCTTGACCACCAACGGATATTCGATCGCGGCATTGGCCTTGAGCGCCGAGAACATGCTCTCGAGGCTCGCCGGCGCCGTCGTGGTGCGCTTCTGCGTCAGCACGCTCTGGCGATATTCGGCGACCTCGCGGGCACGTGCCTCGCTCTCGACGACCTGCAACGGATCGCCTGCCGAGGGAACGCCGGTCATGCCGAGCACCTCGACCGGCATCGCCGGGCCGGCTTCCTTCACCTGACGGCCCTTGTCGTCGATCAGCGCACGGACCTTGCCGCTCTCCGCGCCGATGACGAAGACGTCGCCGACCTTCAGCGTGCCGCGGTTGACGAGGATCGTCGCCACGGGCCCACGGCCCTTGTCGAGCTTCGCCTCGATCACCGTACCCTCGGCGGCGCGATCCGGATTGGCGCGCAGTTCGAGCAGTTCGGCCTGGAGCTGGATCTTCTCGATCAGCGTGTCGAGCCCGGTCTTCTTGAGCGCGGAGACCTCGACGTCCTGGACGTCGCCGCCCATTTCCTCGACCACGACCTCATGCTCGAGCAGACGCTCGCGCACGCGCTGGGCATTGGCCTCATATTTGTCGATCTTGTTGATCGCCACGATCATCGGCACGCCGGCCGCCTTGGTGTGGTTGATCGCCTCGATCGTCTGCGGCATCAGCCCGTCGTCGGCCGCGACCACCAGCACCACGATGTCGGTGACGTCGGCACCGCGGGCACGCATCTGCGTGAATGCCTCGTGACCCGGCGTATCGAGGAACGTGACCTTCGACTTGTCCTTCAGCGTGACCTGATAGGCGCCGATATGCTGCGTGATGCCGCCGGCCTCGCCGCGCACCACGTCGGTGCCGCGCAGCGCGTCGAGCAGGCTCGTCTTGCCGTGATCGACGTGACCCATGATCGTCACCACCGGCGGACGCGGCTTGAGCGACTCGGTCGAATCCTCGCCGGTGTCGAGCGCCAGATCGATGTCGCTGTCGCTGACGCGGACGATGTTGTGGCCGAATTCAGTCACCAGCAGCTCGGCGGTATCCTGATCGATCGTCTGCGTCATCGTGACGGGCATGCCCATCTTGAACAACGTCTTGACCAGATCTGCGCCCTTCTCCGCCATACGGTTGGCGAGTTCCTGGACGGTGATCGCCTCGGGCACCTGGACGTCGCGGATCTGCTTGGCCTGCTGTTCGCGCGGGCCGCCGAAGTGACGCTTTTCCTTTTCACGCGCACGCTTGAGCGCGGCGAGGCTGCGCGAGCGCGCACCATCGTCGCCGAGCGCGCGGTTGACGGTCAGCTTGCCGCCGCGACGCTCGTCGCCCTTGCGGTCGCGCTGCGTCGGCCGGCTTGGCGGTGCGTTGCGCGGCGTCGCCTGACCCGAAGGCAGGTTGCGCGACGCAGCGCCGCCGGCGCCACCGGCATTGCCCGTCGCGGTCGTCGCGGCAGCAGCCGGCGCGGCCGCAGGGGCCGGTGCAGGCTTGGGCTGCGGCTTGGGAATTTCCGGGCGGGCGACCGGCGAGAACCGACGCGGTGCGGGCAGCGACGGATCGCGGCCGAAACCGACGATCGGTGCGGGCGCCGGGGCCGGCGCCGGTGCCGGAGCGGGTGCGGCGGCCTCGACCGGCGCAGGTGCAGGTGCAGGTGCCGGAGTGGGAGCCGGCGCCGGCGTCGGTGCGGCGACAGGCGCGGGCGCCTCGACCGGTGCCGGCGGCACGACGCGCTCGACCGGGCGGAAGCCACGGCCGGCGGGGGTCGGTACGACGGGTGCCGCGACCTGCGGTGCAGCCGGGGCGGGCGCCGGTGCGGCGACCGGTTCCGGCGTCGGCTCGGGAGCGGGCGTCGGTGCCGGAGCGGCAGCGGCGGCAGCCTTTTCGGCGGCGCGGGCGCGCTCGTCCTCGGCAGCCTGCGCACGCGCGGCTTCCTCGCGACGGCGCGCGTCCTCCAGCGCGTGCATGCGCTGGTCCTCGGCTTCGCGCAGCATGCGCGCCTGGCGCTCCTGCGGCGTCTCGTTCGACGGCGCCGGACGTGGAGCAGGGGCTGGCGCCGGAGCAGGCGCGGCGACGGGCGCCTCGACCTGCGGTTCGGGCGCGGCCTGCGCCTCGCCCGGACGGCCGAGAACGCGCCGCTTCTTCGTCTCCACGATCACCGTATTGGACCGGCCGTGGCTGAAGCTTTGCTTCACCTGGCCGGTCTCGACCGTGCGCTTCAGCCCCAAAGGCGCGCGCATGCCAAGTTTCGGCTTATCGTTGTCGGTGTCGCTCACTCAAATTCCTCGTTCACGTCTACGGCCGGTCGCAGCCCGTCGGATACATCCCCCGGAAATACAGGGGGAAGTCCGGGCGCCGATGCGCCTTGCGAGGCCGTTTCGCAAGGCACGGGAGGGGTTTCAGGTCCGATAAAATGCAGCCAGCGGCCGAGCGCATCGCTCACCCGCGCGGCGGCAGCGCGGTCGGTCAGGCCGATGTGTACCACATTCTCGCGGCCCAGCGCCAACGACAATATGGGGCGGGGCATCGGCAAAACCAAGCCCCTCAGCGTCGATCCCTCGCGGTCCGAGCCGATCCGCCACGCCTGGTCGAGCTTGCGGTTGCCGTCGGTGCCGGCATCCGCCGCATGATAGAGCGCATGGAGCTGCCCCGCGCGCGCCGCCGCCTCGATCTTCTCCGAGCCGGTCAGCAGCGTGCCCGAGCGCGATTCGAGCCCGAGCCGGTCGAGCGCGTTGCGTTCGAGTGCGGTGGCGATCCGTGCGGGCAGATCGTCGGGGATGACCAGCTCGGCGCCCTTGAAGGCACGCGCGAGCGCGCCGCGCAGCTTCTTCTTGGCGATCGCCTCTTCGAGGTCGGCGCGGGTGACGCCGATCCACGCCCCGCGGCCGGGCGCCTTGGCCCGCACGTCGGGCAGCACCTGCCCGTCGGGCGCGATCGCCAGCCGAATGAGGTTGTCGCGTTCGTCACGATCCTGCGTCAGGATGCACTTGCGGACGGGATCGCTCATGCGCCGCCCCCCGCGGTGGAGTTCGAGACGGTAGCCACACCCACCCCGTCACCCCGGACTTGTTCCGGGGTCCACCGGGCGGCAAGCTCATCGCCATGAGGGACCGGCAACCCTGCGTCTACATGCTGGCCAGCGGCTTCAACGGCACGCTCTATACCGGCGTGACGTCGAATCTCGTCGGTCGCATCATGCAACACCGAGACGGCACGTACGAAGGCTTCACCAGTCGCTACGGCATCGTCCGACTGGTATGGTTCGAGATCGCCGAAACCATGGCCGACGCGATCGCCAGCGAAAAACGCATCAAGGCGTGGCGGCGCGACTGGAAGAAGAACCTGATCGAGCGCGACAATCCGGACTGGGACGATCTGGCGGTCGCCCTCGGGCTGCCGCCGCTGGACTGATCCCGGCCGTTCTCCCCGCCGCGGGGTGGACCCCGGAACAAGTCCGGGGTGACGGATATCGTGGGGCGAGGACAGCGCTGCACACGAACCGGTGCGAGAATGACGCACACGCGCACGCGTCCCCGCGGTTACCCGCGAATCGCGTCGCCCGTCGCGAACCTGCTGGAGCCCTAGCGCCTCATTGTGAGGGAACCGCATGCGCGTCCTCCCTCGATGGCGCGGCAGGCGCGGCGTCGCGGTCGGCGATCAGCTGGCCGCCGGCGCCGTAATTCTCCGTCGAGACCTCCTCGATCACGACCTGCACCGCGGCCGGGTTCTTGCCCAGCCGCGTGACCAGCGAGGTCGTCACGTCGGCGACGATCCCCGCTTTCTGCTCGCGGGTCGCGCTGCCCGCCAGTCGGATCGAGACGAACGGCATCAGCCTTCCTCCGCCTCGCTCTTCGCGTCCTCGCCCGCTTCGGCCGTCTCGGTCGCGGCCGGGGCCTCGTCCTCGGCGAACCAATGCTGGCGCGCGGCCATGATGATCTCATTGCCCTGTTCGTCGCTCAGGCCATATTCGGCGAGGATGCCGCCCTTCGGCTCGGGGCGCTTGGGCGCGTCCTCGTTGCGGCGGCGCGGCTCGACGCGCTTCTTCTCGACCAGTTCGTCGGTTGCGAGATCGGCGAGATCGTCGAGCGTCTTGATCCCCGCCTTGCCGAGCGTGACCAGCATCGCTTCGGTCAGATACGGCATGTCGATCAGCGCGTCCTCGACGCCGAGCGCGGTGCGCTCCTCGCGGTTGGCGGCCTCGCGACGGTCGAGCGCTTCCTGCGCGCGGCTTTGCAGCTCCTGGCCGAGGTCCTCGTCGAAGCCCTCGATGCCGGCGATCTCGTCGAGCTCGACATAAGCGACCTCTTCCAGCGCGCCGAAGCCCTCGGCCACCAGCAGCTGCGCCAGCGTCTCGTCGACGTCCAGTTCGTTCTGGAACATCTCGGTCCGCTCGGTGAACTCCTTCTGGCGCTTCTCGCTGGCATCCTGCTCGGTGAGGATGTCGATCGCCTTGCCGGTCAGCTGGCTGGCGAGGCGGACGTTCTGGCCGCGGCGGCCGATCGCGAGGCTGAGCTGGTCGTCGGGGACGACGACCTCGATCCGCTCCTCTTCCTCGTCGATCACGACGCGGCTCACCGAAGCGGGCTGCAAGGCGTTGACGACGAAGGTGGCGATATCGGGCGACCAGGGGATGATGTCGATCTTCTCGCCCTGCATCTCCTGCACCACCGCCTGGACGCGGCTGCCCTTCATGCCGACGCAGGCGCCGACCGGATCGATGCTGCTGTCGCGGCTGATGACGCCGATCTTGGCGCGGCTGCCCGGGTCGCGTGCGGCGGCCTGGATGGTGATGATGCCGTCGTAGATCTCGGGCACTTCCTGCGCGAACAGCTTCTTCATGAAATCGGGGTGCGCGCGGCTGAGGAAGATCTGCGGCCCGCGATTCTCGCGGCGGACGTTGAGGATCAGCGAGCGGATGCGATCGTTGACGCGCACCACTTCGCGCGGGATCTGCTGGTCGCGGCGGATGACGCCCTCGGCACGGCCGAGGTCGACGACGACATGGCCGAACTCGACGCGCTTGACGACGCCGGTGATGATCTCGCCCTGGCGATCCTTGAACTCTTCATACTGGCGCTCGCGCTCGGCGTCGCGGACCTTCTGGAAGATGATCTGCTTCGAGGCCTGCGCCTGGATGCGGCCGAATTCGATCGGCGGCAGCGGATCGACGATATAGTCGCCGACGACCGCGCCCTTCTGGAGCTTCTGCGCCTGGGTGACGTCGACCTGCTTGAAATAATCGTCGACCGCCTCGACCACCTCGACGACGCGCCACAGGCGCAGGTCGCCGGTGTTCGGGTCGAGCTTGGCGCGGATGTCGTTCTCGATGCCGTAGCGGGTCTTGGCGGCGCGCTGGATCGCTTCCTCGAGCGCCTCGATGACGATGCTCTTGTCGATCATCTTCTCGGTGGCGACCGAGTTGGCGATCGCGATCAGTTCCGCGCGGTTGGCGGTGGCGACGGTGGCCATCTTACTTCTGTCCTTCGCTAAGGGCATGATTGTCGTTGGAGTCGGTGTCGTCGGACACCTCTTCGAATTCGTCGGCGCCGTCGCTCGACAGCGGCGCGGTGGCCGCGAGCAGGCGGTCGGTGATCGTCAGCTTGGCGTCGTGGATCTGGTCGAGCGCGACCGTCATCGGCTGATAGCCGCGCACGTCGATCGTCACCTTGTCGCCATCGATGCCGACGAGGTCACCGGTCAGGATCTTGCGGTTGTCGATCTTGTCGATCAGCGTGATCTTCGCTTCATGACCCGCCCAATTGGTATAATCCTGCGGCCGGGTGAGCGGCCGGTCGATGCCGGGCGACGACACTTCGAGGCGATAGGCGTCTTCGATCGGGTCCTTGCCCTCGGCTTCCAGCGCATCGAGCACGTCCGAGATGCGGCGCGACAGATCGGCGCAATCGTCGATCGTCAGCTGGCCGGTGTCGGGGCGCTCGGCCATCACCTGCAACGTGGGGTCGGACTTGCCGCCGAACATCTTCACGCGCACGAGGTCGAAACCCAGCGCGCGGGCTTCCGGTTCGATCAATTGCGTGAGGTGGGCGATGTCCGCCATGCAGGCTCCAGATATGCGTGTCCGCCGCCGCGGAGGGGGGCCCCCGCAGCCTCTTTCACCTGACGATGTAAGAGAAGGCAGGCGTCATATACGCTTACCGCCGCATGGAAACAAGCATCCTCGTCGACCATCGTGCGTATAAGACGGCAACCGGGAGAATATCATGCGTCTTGCTCTATTTGCTGCCTTACCGATCGCCCTCATCGCCTGTTCGGGGAACGCCCCGGCGACCGAGGGGAGCCCGCAGGCGGGCGAGACGCCGCCTTCGGCCAAGCTGTTCCGCGAGACGATCGTCGCCGATTTCGTCTCGCCCTGGGCGCTCGCCTTTCTGCCCGACGACCGGATCGTGGTGACCGAGAAGGCGGGGCAGATGATCCTGCTGTCGGCCGACGGCAAGCGCCGCCAGACGATCGCGACGCTTCCCGTCGACACGGCGGGGCAGGGCGGGCTGATGGACGTCGTTCCCGCACCCGATTTCGCGACCAGCAAGCGGATCTATTTCAGCTATTCGACCAAGGGCGCGGGCGGCAAGGGCGTCGTGCTGGCGCGCGGCCGGCTGCGCGACGACGGCCGCGGCGGCGACCGGCTCGGCGAGATCGAGGCGCTGTTCCAGGCGCGGCCGTTCGTCGAGGGCGACGGCCATTATTCGGGGCGCATCGCCTTTTCGCCCGACGGCCAGTCGCTGTTCTTCACCAATGGCGAGCGGCAGAAGTTCACGCCGGCGCAGGACCCGCAGGCGACGCTCGGCAAGGTGCTGCGGCTGACGCTCGACGGCAAGCCGGCGCCGGGCAACCCGCTCGCCGCCAAGGGCTTCGCGCCCGAGGTGTGGAGTTATGGCCACCGCAATTTGCTCGGGCTCGCCTTCGACGGCGAGGGGCGGCTGTGGGAGCAGGAGATGGGGCCGAAGGGCGGCGACGAGGTCAATCTCATCATGCCCGGTCGCAATTACGGCTGGCCCAATGCCTCGAACGGCAGCCATTACGACGGTCGCGACATCCCCGATCATGCGCCGGGCGACGGCTACGAACCGCCCAAGGTGTGGTGGAATCCGGTGATCTCACCGGGCGGGCTGATGATCTATTCGGGCAAGATGTTCCCGCAATGGCAGGGCGATGCCTTCATCGGCGGCCTGTCGTCGCAGTCGCTGGTCCGCGTCGACCTCGACGGGCAGAATGCGAGGAAGGGCGATCAATGGCCGATGGGCGCGCGCATCCGCGACGTCGATCAGGGGCCGGACGGCGCGATCTGGCTGATCGAGGACGGCGGCAAGTCGCAGGGGCGGCTGATCCGGCTGACGGCGAAATAGCCTCATTCCTCCCCGGCACGGGGAGGTGGCCGCGCGTAGCGCGGACGGAGGGGGGCTTCCCCAATCGGTTGCGCTGGTGGAAAGCCCCCTCCACCATGCCGCTGCGGGCAGGGCAATCGCATTCAGATTCTCAGGGCTGCGACGGCATTTATATTCCCGTCATGCCGGACTTGATCCGGCATCCCGCTTGCCTCGCTGTCCGAAGAAGCGGGACCCCGGCGCAACGCCGGGGTGACGGAGTGGCTTTGAGACTCGCCCGGGTCATACAGATGGCCATATGCGATAGCCCCCCCCCCGCGGGGGAGGAATTTGAGGAACGACCATGACCAAACCCCTGATCGGCCGTGATACGCGGCTCTGCATGTCGCTGTCGGCGCGGCCGAGCAATTTCGGGACGCGCTTCCACAACCGGCTCTACGAGCTGCTCGGGCTCGACTATGTCTACAAGGCGTTCACCACCACCGATCTGCCTGCGGCGATCGGCGGCATCCGCGCGCTCGGCATTCGCGGCTGTGCGATCTCGATGCCGTTCAAGGAGGCGGTGATCCCGCTGCTCGACGGGCTCGAAGGCTCGGCGGCGGCGATCGACAGCGTCAACACGATCGTCAACGACGATGGCCGGCTGACCGGCCACAACACCGATTATTCGGCGGTGCGCACGCTGGTCGAACAGGCCGGCGTGGCGGCGGGTACGACGGCGATGCTGCGCGGTTCGGGCGGCATGGGCAAGGCGGTGGCGACCGCGCTGCGCGACGCCGGCCTGACCCGCGGCACGATCGTCGCGCGCAACGAGCAATCCGGTCGCGCGCTGGCCGGGTCGGTCGGCTGGGACTGGGCGGCGGAGGTGGACGGTCGCACCGCCGGCCTGATCGCCAACGTCACGCCGCTCGGCATGGAAGGGCCGGACGCGGACGTGCTGGCGTTCGACCGCGAGACGATCGCCGCGGCGGAGCTGGTGCTCGACGCGGTGGCGCTGCCACCCGATACGCCGCTGCTCCGCGCCGCACGCGACGCCGGCAAGCGGGTGATCACCGGCGCCGCGATCGGCACGCTACAGGCGCTCGAGCAATTCGTGCTCTATACCGGCGTCACGCCGACGCCCGAGCAGGTCGCCGAGGCGGAGCGGGTGGCGCGATCCTGAAGCGGATCACTCCCGCACGATCAGATAGTTCATCCGGGCGCTGGCGATCGGTTTGGCGCGGTCGTCCTGCCACGCCACCGCCTCGACGTTGGCGATGCGCGTGCCGAGCCGTGTCACGATGCCCTCGGCGTGCGTCGGCTTGTCGCGGCCGCCGCGCATGAAGTCGACGGTGACGTTGACCGGCTTGATCCGGCCGCCGCCTTCCTCGGCGAGCGCATGCCGCAGCGAGACGATCGCCGCCACTTCGAGCAGCCCCGCGATCGCGCCGCCATGCAGGAAGCCGGGGCGTCCGAGCACCGCATCGCGGAAAGGCAGCAGCAGCGTCGGTGCGGCGCCGTCGCGCGGGATCAGCGAGATGCCGAGCAGCTCGGCATAAGGCGGCAGGACGGACGGCGGCGTCATGCGTTGACATCCATCAGCATGAACGTGCCCGCGACATGCGCGAGCGGATCGTCGGGGGTATCGTCATAGGCGATGCCGCGCACGAAGGCGATCGAGCGGGTCAGGCGCAGGCATTCGCCGCGGCCGATCACCGTCCGCCCCGGCACCGCCGGCCGCAGATAGTCGACGCGCAGGTCGAGCGTCGCCTGGGGAGCGAATTTGTCGCGTTCCACCCACACCGCGATGCTCGTCGCCATATCCATCAGCGCGATGATCGGCCCCGAGGCGAGCACGCCGCTGTCGGAATCGCCGACCAGCGCGTCGGTATAAGGCAGGGCCAGCTCGACCCAGCCGTCGCCACGGCCATGGTAGACGATGCCCAGCGCCCCGGCATGGCCGCCGAACCGG
Source organism: Sphingomonas sp. 2SG (assembly GCF_005503285.1). Taxonomy (NCBI): domain Bacteria; kingdom Pseudomonadati; phylum Pseudomonadota; class Alphaproteobacteria; order Sphingomonadales; family Sphingomonadaceae; genus Sphingomonas; species Sphingomonas sp. 2SG. Next base: position 7,984 of record NZ_SCMZ01000034.1, on the reverse strand, counting down.
TGCGCCATGAAGGCGTCGATGTTGAAGCCGCTCATGGCTTTGTCTCTACACGCCATCGGCGGTAGCGCAACGCACGGGGTGGCGGTAGCGTGGCGGGCCACGGGAGAGAGAGCCATGAACGACCGCGTCACCCTCAGCGTCACCGACGGGATCGCCGACGTCCGGCTCGCGCGGGCGGACAAGATGAATGCGATCGACCCGGCGATGTTCACCGCGATCGGCGCGACGATCGACGCGCTCGCCGGGCGGCGCGACGTGCGCTGCGTCGTCCTGTCGGGCGAGGGCAGGGGCTTTTGCGCCGGCCTCGACATGGCGAGCATGGCGCAGGGCGGCTCGGGCATGTCGACGACACGCAATGCGCAGGGCGCGATCCCGCCGCAGCACGTCACCTGGGGCTGGCGGCAATTGCCGATGCCGGTGATCGCCGCGGTGCACGGCGTCGCCTTCGGCGGCGGTTTCCAGATCATGTCGGGTGCCGATATCCGCATCGCCGCACCCGATACGCGCTTCGCAATCCGCGAGACGCATTGGGGACTGGTACCCGATATGGCCGGCTTTCCGATCTGGCGCGGGCTGGTGCGCGACGACGTGCTGCGCGAGCTCGTCTATACCGCGCGCGAGTTCGATGCGGCGGAGGCGCTGGCGCATGGCTTCGTGACGCGGCTGGCGGCGGATCCGCTCGCCGAGGCGCTGGCGCTGGCGCGGACGATCGCCGGGCGGAGTCCGCACGCGATCCGCGGCGCGAAGCGGCTGCTCAACATGGCGCATGACGCCGACCCGCGCGACATGCTGGCGGCCGAGACCGAAGAGCAGATGAAGGTGATCGGCAAGCCGAACATGATGGAGGCGGTCGCCGCCAATATGACGAAACGCGCAGCCGTCTTCGAGGATTGATCGCGGGCGTCCCGCCCTCGCCCTCACCCTGCGGCGCTGCGCGCCTTTTCCCTCTCCCGCCGGGAGAGGGAAGAGCCGGCGCAGCCGGCGATAGGGTGAGGGCGGGGGCGGAACGTTCGCGATCGTCCCGCTTAGAGGACCACGGTCTCCGGCTTCGACTCCTCGATCGCCGCCAGCACCATCCGCTCCCACACCGCGGGATCGCCGGCCGCGGCCATCTTGCGGTCCGGCTCACGCAGCGTCCGCAGCACCGCGCGCGCATCCGCCAGATAGTCGCGCCACGCCAGATCGACCTGTTCGCCGGCGCTCTCGGCGTCGCCGCCGGCGTTGGCGCTGATCCGTTGGCCGGCGAGCACGCGGGCGATCCGTTCGGGCAGCGGGGTGGTCGATACGTCCATGGCATCATCTCCTCTGCTGGAAGAATGCCTCATATCGCAGCGGGTTGCCATGGATACGCAACGGCCCCGCAGGATCGCTCCCGCGGGGCCGGTGGATATCAGCGAACCCCGATACCGTTCGCCCTCAGCCTGTCGAAGGGCAGATGGGTCTCATCCGTGCTTCGACAAGCTCAGCACGAACGGGGAAGGGAGATCGATCGCGAGCCTTAGCGCGCCGCGCCCGAGCCCTGACCGCGACCACCGCCGCCGCCACCCGAACGGCCGCCGCGACCGCCGCCGCCGCCGCCGCTGCCGCTACGCTGGCCGCCACGGCTGGCGTTGGCATAGTTGCGCGTCGCGGTCGGCGCATGCGTGGCGCGCGGACGCGCCGGCTGGCGCTGGCCGCGCGGCAGGTCGGCGCGCGGCGCGGGATCGGCACCGATCGCCTTGACGCGGGTCGCCTTGATCTCGTTCGACAGGCCGGTGAAATTCTCCGGCAGCGGCCGCACCGCGACCTTCTGGCGGGTCAGCTTCTCGATGTCCTTGAGGTACGGACGCTCGTCATCGGCACAGAAAGCGACGGCGATGCCGCTCGCGCCGGCGCGCGCGGTGCGGCCGATGCGGTGGACGTACTGTTCCGCCACATTGGGCAGCTCGAAGTTGATGACGTGGCTGACGCCAGAGACATCGATGCCGCGCGCGGCGATATCGGTCGCGACCAGCACCTTGGTCTTGCCGTCCTTGAACTCGCCGAGCGCGCGCTCGCGCTGGCCCTGGCTCTTGTTGCCGTGGATCGCATTCGCCGCGATGCCGTTGCCGGCAAGCAGCTTCACGACGCGGTCGGCGCCATGCTTGGTGCGGGTGAAGACGAGCGCGCGGTTGATCGTCGGATCCTGCAGCACGATCGTCAGCAGCGCCTGCTTCTCCGCCTGATTGACGAAGGTGACATACTGGTCGACGCGCTCCGCGGTGGTCGAGGCGGGGACGACCGACACCGTCTTCGGCTCGTGCAGGAACTGGTTGGCGAGCTCGCGGATCGCCACCGGCATCGTCGCCGAGAAGAACAGCGTCTGGCGCTTGCGCGGGATCATCCGCACGATCTTCTTGAGCGCGTGGATGAAGCCGAGGTCCATCATCTGGTCGGCTTCGTCGAGGACGAGGATCTCGATCATCGACAGGTTGCACATGCCCTGCTCGACGAGGTCGATCAGCCGGCCCGGCGTCGCGACGAGGATGTCGACGCCGCGGCTGAGGTCCTGGCGGTTCTTGTTGATGCTGGTGCCGCCGAACACGGTCGCGACCGACAGCTTGCTGAACTGGCCGTAACCGCGCGCATTGTCGGCGATCTGGCTGGCGAGTTCGCGCGTCGGGGCGAGGACGAGCATGCGGCAATGCGTCGGCAGCACGCGCTTCTGGTTCTCGGTGAGGCGCTGGATCGACGGCAGCACGAACGCGGCGGTCTTGCCGGTGCCGGTCTGCGCGATGCCGAGCAGGTCGCCGCCTTCGAGCAGGATCGGGATCGACTGCGCCTGGATCGGGGTCGGGGTGGTATAGCCTTTGGCTTCGAGCGCGCGGACGAGCGGCTCGGCGAGGCCGAGGGTTGCGAATGACATGGAAACGTAGCCTTCAAAACGGGGCCTGACCCGCGCGCCGGATTCCACGATGGAAACGGCTCGCAGGGGGCGGGGGAAACTGACACCCCGCGTGAATAGGGAAGCCCTGAGCGTATCGACCGAGGCGGAGCCGGGGGTGGCAGAGCCAACCCGTTCACGCTGCATGACGCCTCGATTGACCGCCATGTGCGCTGCATCGCGGCAAAAGTCAAGTCGGAGGCGAAACGGGCATCGGTGTGGCTCGCGATCAACACTTTCACCATTTCCGATTCTATAATGGAAGGTTGACCTTCCTGCCGCCTTGACTTGCCCCCGGCCCCCAATAGGCTCCCCGACATTCGTGACCGTGAGAAGATCGGCCGAATAACAGGGGATTAGAATAGATAATGGCTAATACAGCATTGCGTGGCGCAGCCCGTCGCGTCCTTCTCGCCTCGTCGGCGCTGATCGCGCTGCCGGGCGCCGCCCAGGCCCAGGCCGCGACTTCGGATCTGTCGATGAGCCTCAAGGGCATCCTGCCGATCGCCGAGATGCAGGGCGGGTCGGCGACGGCGACGCCGCCGCAGGCCGATCCCAGCGTCGTCATCTCCAATCCCGGCACGCCGAGCACAATCCTCGACCAGGGCGTCAATGGCGTCGGCCAGATGATCATCGACCAGAAGAACGGCTTCGTCGGCCTGTGCACCGGCACGCTGATCAATCCGCGCACCGTCGTGTTCGCGGCGCATTGCGTCAACGAAAGCCCGACCGGGACCGCGATGAACCCGTGGAACTACGGCAAGGGCGCCGGGCAGCTGCCGATCGGCTTCGGCTTCGAGGCGGACACGATTGCCGGCCAGCGCGCCTGGTTCCGCAGCAACTACAGCACCAGCACCGCCAACCATTTCTACAACGTCAATCAGGTCGTCTACAACGCGCAGTCGCTGAACCTCGGCCTCGCCAACAACTTCCTGCAGGCCGATGTCGCGCTGGCGACCTTCGACACGCCGGCGGCCGACGTGCCGACCTGGACGATGCTCTTCTCGCCGCTGCCCGCGCCTGCGTCGATCAGCGACACGACCGGCACCGGCTATCACGTCACGGTGACCGGCTACGGCACCAACGGCACCGGCCTGACCGGCGCCAGCGGCGCGATCGATTACCGCCGCCGCGTCGCGGAGAATTACGTCGGCCTGCTCGGCTCGATCGACGATTTCTATTTCGGCCTGTTCGGCGGCAGCGCCGGCCTGCCCGCCAATCTGTACCAGACCGACTTCGACGATCCGACCCGCCGCTATCCCGGCGATTACAACCTGTTCAAGGACGAGGCGCTGCCTCGCGAGGGGACGACCGGCCCCGGCGATTCGGGCGGTCCGCTGATCCTCGACCGGACGTTCAACAAGGCGACGATCATCGGCGTGCTGTCGGGCAGCTACACGTTCGGCGGCCAGATCCGCGGTGGCTATGGCACCACCGCTTTCTACCAGCCGCTGTATCTCTATTGGGACTATATCCTCGCCAACAATCCGTATCGCTACGCCAATACGGTCGCCGGGGACGGCAAGTGGAGCGATGCCAGCCACTGGGTGACGGCGCTCGACCCCTCCTATCAGGTGATCGTCAACGGCCAGCTCGCCAATGGCGTGCCGACCACGCCCGGCCTCGGCATCACCCCCGATACGGAGAACAAATTCGGTCAGGTCTGCGATCAGGAGCCGGCGTTCAACTACGACCAATGCTATGACGTGAAGACCAAGATCACCTATGTCGACGGTCAGCCGGTCGCCGCCGCGCAGCCGGGCGTACAGGGCGGCACCGCGAGCAGTGGCAACGATCAGGCGACGGTGCGCAAGATCGATGCCGACGCCACCGCTGCCGTCGGCGGCGACGCGGTCGCTGCGGCGCTGCCGGCGGCGACGCTCGCCAACGGCCTGCCCGGTGCGACCAACTTCGTGCCGAACAACATCGATCCCGATGCGGCGACGCGGCGCAGCGCGCGTTATTATGACGTCACGCTGAGTGCGGCGGGCACGACGACGCTCGACACCGCGGTGACGATCGACCGGTTCAGCGTCGCCGGCACCAATGCGAAGCTGGCGATCACCTCGGCGGGATCGCTGACCAGCCTGATGGCGGTCAACCAATATACCGGCGCGGTGCAGGTCGACGGCACGCTGTCGACGCGCGGCGATTACTTCCTGATGAGCGGCCTGCTCACCGGCAGCGGCCGGATCAACACGCCGTTCCTCACCAGCGCCACCGGCATCATCGCGCCGGGCACGATGGGGACGATCGGCACGCTGACCGTCGGCGGCAACCTGATCCTCGCTTCGGGCAGCACGTTGCTGGTCGACGTCGGCCCCAACGGCACGTCGGACCGCGTCGCGGTGGTGCGCAACGGCACGACCGACGGCGTCGCCAGCATCGGCGGCCGCGTCGGCTTCGCGCCGGTCGCCGGGCACATGATCCGCTACAACGATCTCTACACGATCGTCACCGCGGCGGGCGGGGTCGTCGGCACCTTCCAGTCGCCCTCGGCCCTGTCGGCGATCCTGACCCCGCAATTCGTCTATTCGGCGAATGCGGTGCAGGCGCGGATCGTCGCCGGCAGCTATGCCAGCGTCGTCGCCGCGACGCCGATCCAGACCGCCTTCGCCGGGCTGCTCGATCGCAACCGCGCGAGCAACTACACTGCGCTGTCGGGTCTGTACGGCATCCTCGATCTTCAGGATGCGGGGACAATCCGTGCGACGCTGGAAGGGCTCGCCCCGCGCACCACGCCGCTCAAATACGGCATGGGGACGGTCGCGACCGAGAATATGTCGCGCTTCTACCGCCAGCATCTCGCCGGGATCGACGCCAGCCAGCCGCTGTCGGGGACGCTGACGATGACCGGCCAGCCGCTGCAATTCGCCGCGCTGATGGCGAGCGACCTGCCGATGACGCAGGCGACCGCGAGCGACACCACCTCGACCACGGTGCGCGAGGGCGTGCTGCCGGAGAACGTCAACGTGTTCATCGCCGGCGGGTACGTCGACGGCGACAGCCGCAGCCTGCGCGATGCCAATCCGTTCGGTGGCCGTGACAATTTCGACGGCTTCTACGTGGTCAGCGGCATCGAGGCGAAGGTCAGCGACACCGGCGTGCTCGGCTTCGGCTTCGGCTATACCAAGCTCGACGGCACCACCGGCGGCGTCGGCCAGTCGGCGCGCGGCGAGCTGTTCCAGGGCACGCTGTTCGGCAAGCTGCAGGCGCCGGGCGGGCAGGTGCTCGACGCGCAGGTCAGCGGCGGCGTGTTCCAGGCGTATACGCGGCGTACCGTGGCGATCGCCACGGTCGCCTCGACGCTGCGCAGCCGCGACGATGCGCTGGCGGTGTCGGCGGAGGTCGGTCTCGGCCAGATGTTCGACTTCGGCGGCTTGCAGATCGGGCCGCGGATCGCGGCGCGGGTCAACCACATCGGCTTCACGCCGACGGTGGAGACCGGTGGCGACGGCGCGCTGCGCTTCGACCGCTACAATCTCGACAGCGCGCAGGGTCGCGCCGGGCTGCAACTGGCCGGCGGCGACGTGATCAAGCCGTTCGCCTCGGCCTATTACGTCCACGACTTCAAGGACCAGCCGGGCGTCTTCACCGCCAATTTCATCGGCGGTACCGCACCGGCGGGCTTCCGCCTGTCGAGCCAGGACCAGAATTGGGCCGAGCTGGCGGCGGGCCTGTCCTATGCCACCGACCGGATCGAGCTGTCGGTCAGCGCCGACACCACCGTCGCGCGCAAGGACGTACGCAACCAGGCCTATCGCGGCGCGATCAAGTTCAAATTCTGATCGATCGTAGGACGTAACACCGGGGCCGCTCTCCCGCAGGGGAGGGCGGCCCTTGTCGTTTGTCCCATTCGTCATCTCCATAATTCGTCATCCCGGCGAAAGCCGGGATGACGAAGCAAGGGGTGGGGGAATGACGAACGGGTGGAGAGGGGCATCCCGTATCCCCCGATACTTTTCCGTCGCAACCCGGCACGCCAGCCGATACACCGTCGGGCCAACGACATGAGAGGATGCGCCGGATGAAACTCGCCAGTCTGAAGCAGGGCCGTGACGGCAGGCTCGTCGTCGTCTCCACCGATCTCGCCTGGTGCGCCGATGCGACGCATATCGCGCCGACCTTGCAGGCGGCGCTCGACGCGTGGGACCGGCTGCTGCCCGATCTCCAGAACCTCGCCACCGACCTCGACCACGAGGTGATCCCGCGCGAGCGCTTCCACGAACATGACGCCGCCTCGCCGCTGCCGCGGGCGTATCAATGGGCGGACGGCTCGGCCTATGTGAACCATGTCGCGCTCGTCCGGCAGGCGCGCGGCGCCGAGATGCCCGAGACCTTCTGGCACGATCCCCTGATGTATCAGGGCGGCTCGGACGGTTTCTTGGCCCCGCGCGATGCGATCCCGCTCGCCGACGAAGCCTGGGGCTGCGATCTCGAGGCCGAAGTGGTGGTCGTCACCGGCGACGTGCCGCTCGGCGCGAGCCGCGACGAGGCGCTGGCCGGCATCCGGCTGGTCGGGCTGACCAACGACGTCAGCCTGCGCAACCTGATCCCCGGCGAGCTCGCCAAGGGCTTCGGCTTCTTCCAGTCCAAGCCGGCGAGCGCCTTCTCGCCGGTATTCGTCACCCCGGAGGCGCTGGGCGACTGGTGGCGGGACGGCAAGCTTCACCGCAAGCTGCACGTCGATCTCAACGGCCAGCCGTTCGGCCGCGCCGATGCGGGCGAGGACATGACCTTCGACTTCGGAACGCTGGTCGCGCATGCGGCGAGGACGCGCCGGCTGGGGGCGGGGACGATCGTCGGCTCGGGCACCGTCTCGAACCGCGGCCCCGATGGCGGCCCGGGCCAGACGATCGCGGCGGGCGGCGTCGGCTATTCCTGCCTCGCCGAGCTGCGCACCGTCGAGACGATCGCCACCGGCACGGCGACGACGCCGTTCCTGCGCAAGGGCGACACCGTGCGCATCTGGGCGGAGGACGACAAGCACCACCCGATCTTCGGCGTGATCGAGCAGACGGTGGGATGAGCCAATCCTCCCCGGCACGGGGAGGGGGACCGCCCGCGCAGCGGGTGGTGGAG